>DAIOGL010000069.1:1733-10456 GCA_036745235.1 Sulfuritalea sp. | reverse complement strand
CGAAGGCGATGGCGCCGCGTGGCCGACGCCCTACCATCCGCCGCGTGATCCGACGCCGGCGAAGCCCCTCGCGCTGGCCCTGGCCGCGGCCGATCCTGCCGCGACGGTCGTGTATCTGGGCCGTCCCTGCCAGTATCTGGATGCGCAGGCGCTGCCGGCCTGCGACAGCGCCTACTGGACCGAACGGCGTTTTGCGCCGGAGGTCGTCGCAGCCTACGACGAGGTGCTCGACCGCGTGAAGCGCCGGTCCGGAGCCGGGCGCTTGCGGCTCTACGGCTATTCCGGCGGCGGCGTGATCGCGACCCTGCTGGCGGCGCGGCGCAACGACGTCGACGCCCTGGTCACGGTGGCTGCACCCCTGTCGCTTGCGGCATGGGTCGCGGTGCATGAGGCAACGCCGCTGCGGGGCTCGCTCGATCCGGGCGAACTGGGTGAAAATGCGCGTTTCCGGCACGGCGTGCATTTCGTCGGCAGCGAAGACAGGACCGTGCCGCCGTCCGTCGTCGAACGCTTCGTCCGGCGCATGGGCGGGCGCATGGAGCGGTTGCCGGGCTATGATCACGATTGCTGCTGGCTGCGGGACTGGCCCGCGCTGCTGAAGACGGCGGCTGATTCGGAGTCTGCAAAATGAGATCGAGAGTGGGGTTCTGGCTCGGATTGTTGGCGGCAGCGATGCTGGTGCCGGCTCACGCGCAAATGCTTCGTCCGCCGGCCTTCGTCGGCGGCATTCCGGGCAAGGCGCAGTTCCAGGCGATCCAGATGCAGCGGCATCAGGCGCGGACCCTGCTGTATCGCGAGGCGCTGGAGGAACTGCGCAAGAATCCGGCAGCGGCCGACGTCGCGGAATGCAAGGCGGGGGAGAGCGCCGCCGAAGGCCGCTGCCTGGCAAGGCCCGGGTTGCCGGCCGCCGCGCAGGCCGTCGCTGAACCGGCCGCGCCGGCAGGGCGCCGCTTTGCCGTGCTGGTCGGCAACAATGCCTACACCGCGCCGATTCCTTCACTCGACACGCCGATCGCCGACGTAACCCGGATCGCCGAGGTGCTGCGCAGCCGCTTTGGTTTCGAAACCCGGATCGTCAAGGATGCGGGCAAGGCAAGAATCATCGAGACCCTCAACGCCGTGGCCGCGGAAGCGAGGGCGGAGGACAGCGTGCTGCTGTTCTACGCCGGCCACGGCTATCTGCTGGACGAGGTCAAGATGGGCTACTGGATTCCGGTCGACGCCTCGGTCAAGACCGCGCAGGGCTGGATTTCGAACAGCGACATTTCGAGGCTGCTCACCGCGATTCGCGCACGCCAGCTGATTCTGGTGTCCGACAGCTGCTACTCGGGCAGTCTGACCAAGGAGCAGAAATTCACGCCAGGCAGGGAGCTCGATCCGGAGCAGATACTGAAACAGCGTTCCGTGCTGGTGCTTTCCTCGGGCGACGATGAACCCGTGTCCGATGAAGGCAAGGAGGGACATTCGATCTTCGCCTGGAATCTGGTCAAGACGCTGCAAAGTACCGGCAGCCTGACGCCTGGAGCGCGAATCTGGAGTTCGGTGCGCACGGGCGTCAGCAGCGAGTATCCGCAACAGCCCCAATACGGCGCAGTGGTATCGGCCGGGCACACCGAGGGCGGAGATTTTCTTTTCCGGCCGCCCAATTGACGCTTCTTGACGCGGCGGCAGGCGCCGGCCGATGATTTACGACTTCGACGCGGCGGTGGAACGCGCCGGCACCGATTCGGTGAAATGGGCGAGGTACGCCGGGCGCAGCGAGCCGGGCGGTGTAATCCCGCTCTGGGTCGCGGACATGGATTTTGCCGCGCCGCCTGCGGTGATCGCGGCCCTGCGGAGCCGCATCGACCATGGCGTGTTCGGTTACAACCAGCCCACCGCGAGCCAGGTCGAGACAGTGGTCGGCTACCTCGAGCGCAAGTTCGCCTGGAACATCGATCCGGAATGGATCGTCTGGCTGCCCGGCCTCGTGTCCGGTCTCAATGTCGCCTGCCGCGCCACCGGTCTGGCAGGCGATGCCGTATTCACCGCGACGCCGATCTATCCGCCCTTTCTGTCGGCGCCGGGCAATTTCGGCCGGCGCGTGGCGAGCGCGCCGCTGGTGCGCGATTCCGCCGGTTGGCTGTGGGACTTTCCGGCCGTCGACGCGGTGCTCAGGACCAGTCAGGCGAAACTCTTCCTGCTCTGCCATCCGCACAATCCGACCGGACGCGCATGGAATGAGGACGAGCTGTGGCAGATAGCGCTGCTGGCGGAAAAGCACGATCTGGTGGTCTGTTCGGACGAAATCCACAACGGCCTGATCCTGTCGCCGTCCTGCCGGCACCGACTCTTCGCCACGCTCGGCCCCGAACTGGCGGCGCGCACCATCACGCTGATGGCGCCGTCCAAGACCTTCAACATCCCCGGACTGGGCTGCGCTTTCGCCATCATCCCCGACGGCCGCCTGCGCCGCGGCTTTCGCGATGCCATGCACGGCATCGTGCCGCACGTCAATGCTCTCGGCATGGTCGCGACCGAAGCGGCGCTGAGCCGCTGCGATGACTGGCACGCGGCGCTGCTCGACTATCTGCGCGGCAACCTGCGCGCCGTCGAGCGTGCCGTCGGCGCGGTACCGGGTCTGGAAATGCGGCCGGTGGAGGCGACCTACCTGGCCTGGATCGATGCGCGCGAGTTCGCCGCGGATCGTGGCGTCGATAATCCGGCGCGCTGGTTCGAGCAGCATGGCCTGGGGCTTTCGGACGGCGCGGATTTCGGTGCAGCCGGCTTCGTCCGCCTTAATTTCGGCACGCGCCGCGCGCTGCTCGACGAGGCTTTGGAGCGGCTGGGCCGGGCGACCGGCCGTTAGGCCGGCGCAAAACGCAGGATGCCGGCCTCGGTGACTATCGCGGCGAGGGGTATGTCGTGCGTCTGCGGCCGGATGTCTGCCACGCGTCCGAGTTCGAAGCCGATGCCGATTGCCAGCGGGCGGGGAACCAGTACCGCCAGTGTGCGGTCGAAGTATCCACCACCGTAGCCCAGGCGGAAACCCTGCGCATCGAAGGCCAGCAATGGCAGCAGCACGACGTCGGGGACGAGATCCGGACCATCGAGCGGGATCGGGATGCCGTAGCGATCGACGCCCATCGCGGAAGAGGGCGTCCAGCGCCTGAAGCGCATCGGCGCATCCGGTTCGACGACGATGGGCATCGCCGTCTGCCAGCCGCGGGCAAGGAGGAGGGACGCCAAGGGTCGTGCATCGAATTCGCCACGCACCGGCGCGCAGAAGGCCAGGGTCCGCGGTGGCAGGGGTGCCAGCAGCGCGGCGAGATGGGACTCGATGCGCGCCGAAAGTTCGGCATGGGTTGTAGTGTCCAGCGCCATACGCGCCGCCAGCTTCCGGCGGCGCAATGCAGCGCGAGGAATCGGGGAATCGTCGGTGTGTTCGCCGGACGGCGAGTCTGCAGTCATGTGCTAACGTGGAGCCGGAACGAGTCAAGAAGCAAACATTGGATGAACTATAACCTCAAGCCCGCCATGTCCCTACCCCGGATAGCCCTCATTGCGGCTTTCTCGGCGGCGGTCGCCTTGTCGCCGGCCCCGGCGCTTTGTGCCCCTTCGGCAAGCCATGCCGAGCGGGGCGATGCGGCCTTTCTTCTGGCGCGGGACGCATTTCGCAATGGCGAACGCGTGCGCCTCGGGCGCCAGCTGGAAATGCTGCAGGGGCATCCGCTGTACCCGTGGGCCGAATACTGGTCACTGCGCCTGCGCCTTGACGATGGCGACGACAGCGGGGTTGCGGATTATCTGAGCCGCTATCCGGGTGCCTATCTCGCCGAGAAGTTGCGCGGCGACTGGCTGCGCGCGCTGGGCAAGAAGGGCGATTGGGCCGGTTTGCAGCGCGAGCTGCCGGCGCTTGCCCTGCCCGATGCGGAAGTGAACTGCTATGCGGCGCAAGCTACGCGAACGCCCGAGATTGTCCGTCCGCTATGGACCGGCGGCCAGGATCTGCCGCAGGCCTGCGAGCCGCTGGTCGATCAGCTGGTTGCGGCGCAGGCCCTGACGGCTGAAGAGGTCTGGCAGCGTGTGCGGCGCTTCTTCGAGGCGAAGCGGGTCGGCGCCGCACGCAGCGCGGCTGCCTATCTGCCGGCGAGCGAAGGCTTCGACGGGCGCGGCCTTGAATCCATAGCGCAAGCTCCGGCGCGTTATCTCGACAAGCTCCCGTCCGGCTTTGCGGCAAAGCGCGGCGGCCGTGAAACGGCACTGTTCGCGGTACAGCGGCTGGCGCGCAACGACCCGCAGGCGGCGGCCAAGCGCTGGACGCGAATCGAAGCGCGCTTTACCGCCGAAGAGCGCGGCTACGCCTGGGGGCAGCTGGCCTGGCAGGCGGCTTTGCGTCATCAGCCGGAAGCGCTGGCCTGGTACGAAAATGCCTCCGGCACAGCCCTGTCCGAGGAACAAATGGCCTGGCGGGTGCGCGCCGCCTTGCGCGTGCATGACTGGAACGCCGTGCGGCGGGGGATCGCGGCAATGCCGCCGGGCCAGTCCGTCCAGCCGGACTGGACTTACTGGCAGGCGCGGGCGCTGGCCGCCGCCGGCCGTGGCGACGAAGCCCGCGCGCTCTATTCGAAACTCAGCGGCCAGCCGAACTTCTATGGCAACCTGGCCGACGAGGAACTGGGCCGCACCATCGACGTGCCGCCCCTTGCGGCGGCGCCGAGCGCAGAGGAACTGGCCCAGGCCGCGGCGAACCAGGGCTTCCAGCGCGCGCTGGCGCTGTTTCGCGTCGATATGCGCATCGAGGGCGTGCGCGAATGGGTGTGGTCGCTGCGCGGCATGGATGACCGGACCCTGCTGGCGGCCGCCGAGTTCGCCCGGCGCAACGAGATCTGGGATCGCGCCATCAATACGGCCGACCGGACCCTGGCGCAGCACAACTACCGCCTGCGCTACATTGCGCCCTTCAGCGACCAGGTGCTGCCCAAGGCCGACGAACTTGCCCTCAACAACGGCTGGGTCTATGGCCTGATGCGTCAGGAATCGCGTTTCATCATGAACGCGAAATCCTCGGTCGGCGCCAAGGGCCTCATGCAGTTGATGCCCGCCACGGCGAAATGGGTGGCGAAGAAGATCAACCTCGCTCATTTCCACCCGACCAAGGTGACCGAGATGGACACCAACGTCACGCTCGGCACGCACTACATGAAGATGGTGCTGCAGTCGCTCGACAACCATCCGGTGCTGGCCTCCGCGGCTTACAATGCCGGCCCCGGCCGTGCCCGCAAGTGGCGTGCGGAAGGGCCGCTGGAAGGCGCGATCTATGCCGAAACCATCCCGTTCACGGAAACCCGTGACTACGTGAAGAAAGTCATGAGCAACGCGGTCTATTACAACACCCTGTTTTCCGGCCGCCCGCAATCCCTGAAGGGGGCGCTCGGCGTGATCGGCGCGCGCGGACAGGGCGAGACGGGAGTGGAGCAGTTGCCGTGAAGAATCTGCTGATCATCGGTGGCACCGGATTCCTGGGCACGGCCATCGTCGGCGAACTGGCTCGCCGCGTCGCCAGCGCCGACTTTTGCCTGACTCTGCCGACGCGTCGGCGAGACCACGCCAAACACTTGCTGGTGCTGCCCACGGCGACCGTGGTCGAGGCCGACGTGCATGATCCCGCGACGCTGGCCCGGCTGATGGTCGGGCAGGACGCCGTGATCAGTCTGGTCGGCATCCTCAAGGGTGGTGAAGGCGAGCCCTACGGCAAGGGCTTCGCCCGTGCCCACGTCGAGTTGCCGCAAAAGATCGCCGTTGCCGCCAAGGCGGCCGGCGTGCGCCGCGTGCTGCATGTCTCGGCGCTGAAGGCGGCGGCCGACGCGCCCTCCGGCTATCTGCGTTCCAAGGCGGCCGGCGAGGCGGCGCTGCGCGAGGCGGGCCTCGATCTCACCTTGTTTCGTCCCTCGGTAATTTTCGGGGCGGGCGATTCCTTTCTCACGCTGTTCGCGCGGCTGGCGAAGATTGCACCCTTCTTTCCCCTGGCTGGCGCCGCTGCCCGCTTCCAGCCCGTGTGGGTGGGCGACGTCGCCGCGGCGGTGGCGGACAGCCTGCTGCGCCCGGAGAGCATCGGCGCGGCCTACGATCTGTGCGGTCCGAAGCAATACAGCCTGCGCGAACTGGTCGCCTATGCCGCGGAGGTTTCCGGCCATCCGCGCGCCGTGGTCGGCCTGCCGGGTGCCATCGCCTGGCTGCAGGCCTGGGCCATGGAATTCATTCCCAACGGCCCGATGACGCGCGACAACATCCGTTCGATGCGCGTCGCCAGCGTTTGCGACAGCGGCTGTGCGCTGCCTTTCGGCCGCATCGCGACGCCGCTGGAACTCATCGCGCCGACCTATTTGCGAACCTGATAGTGCCCATGGAAATCTATGCCGTGGGCGGTGCGGTGCGCGACGAATTGCTCGGACTGCCGGTCACGGACCGCGACTGGGTGGTGGTCGGCGCCACGCCGCAGGACATGCTGGACCGCGGTTTCGTGGCGGTCGGGCGCGACTTCCCGGTATTCCTGCATCCGCAGACGCACGAGGAATACGCGCTGGCCCGCACCGAGCGCAAGACGGCGCCGGGCTATACCGGATTCGCCTTCCATGCCGCGCCCGGCGTGACGCTGGAGCAGGACCTGGTGCGACGCGACCTGACCATCAATGCCATGGCCAAGGACGCGTCGGGCGCCATCATCGATCCCCACGGCGGCCGTGCCGACCTCGCGGCGCGCCTGTTGCGGCATGTGTCCCCGGCCTTTGCCGAGGACCCGGTGCGCATCCTGCGCGTCGCCCGCCTCGCGGCGCGCTTCGCCGATTTCTCGATCGCCGCGGAAACCATGGAACTGATGCGCAGCATGGTCGCCGCCGGCGAAGTCGATGCGCTGGTGTCCGAGCGTGTCTGGCAGGAACTGGCTCGCGGCCTGATGGAAGCGAAGCCCTCGCGCATGTTCGAGGTGCTGCGCGAATGCGGGGCGCTGGCGCGCCTGCTGCCCGAACTGGATGCCTTGTGGGGTGTGCCGCAGCGTGCCGACTATCATCCGGAAGTCGATACCGGCGTGCATGTCATGATGGTCATCGACATGTCGGCGCGACTCGAAGGCGCCTTGCCGGCGCGCTTTGCCGCGCTGATGCACGATCTGGGCAAGGGCCGCACGCCGGCCGACATACTGCCGCGCCACTACGGCCATGAGGCGAAGAGCGTGGCCCTGCTCGAAGACGTCTGCGAGCGGCTGCGCGTGCCCGCGGATTGCCGCGACGTCGGGCGACTGGCCGCGCGTTTCCATGGCGACATTCACCGTGTGGCGGAGTTGCGGCCGGAAACCAAACTGACCGTGCTCGAGCGCTGCGATGCGCTGCGCCGCCCCGACCGCTTCGACCAGATTCTGCTTGCCTGCGAGGCTGATTATCGCGGACGGCTCGGCTGGGAAGAACGCGACTACGTGCAGGCGCGTTCCTGGCGGGCGGCGCTGGCGGCAGTGCGCGCCGTGGATGCAGGGGCAATAGCCCGGGAAACTGCGTCCCGCGAAACCGCAGCTCGTGCTGCGGAAGGCCGGCCCGATCCGCAGGCCATTGCGCGCAACATCGGCGCTGCGCGCGTGGCCGCCCTGCGGGAACTCAAAGCAGCCGACCGATAAGGCCGGCAACCAGCGACAGAAGCACCGCCGAGGCGAAGGGAAACAGATATTCCTTGCCGCGCAGCCGCACCCGCACGTCGCCCGGCAGTCGCCCCAGTCGCAACAAACGCGCCAAGCGAGGTTGCAGCAAGCCGACGACAAAAACAGCGGCCATCAGGACAATCAGCCATTTCAGCATGGATGGCGCGCGGTAAAATTGCAATATAAGCATTCTAAACAGAGCCGCGCGCAATGAGGCCCCGAAGGCACCCTTTGCGCGGCTGTCGCCCAAGGGCTCCTACAAGTTGCCGCAATGAATATGCCCCGATTCGAGCATCACGAAGTCCTGGTCCGCAAACCTGCGGGCGCATCGCTCCCGACGCCGCTGCTTTTCGTCCATGGCGCCTATACGGCTGCCTGGTGCTGGGAGGAGCATTTCCTGCCCTTCTTCGCCGAGGCCGGTTACGCCGCCTATGCCCTGAGCCTTTCCGGACACGGCGCTTCGCCGGGCCGCAAGCATCTCGACAGCTTTTCGATCGCCGACTACGTGAAGGATGTGGCGACCACGGTCGCCGCCCTGCCGGCGCCGCCGGTGCTGATCGGGCATTCGATGGGCGGCTTCGTGGTGCAGAAGTATCTCGAAGATCATCAGGCGCCCGGCGCCGTGCTGATGTGTGCCGTGCCGCCGCAAGGCCTGCTGTCGGCCGCGATGGGCATGATGTTTTCGAAGCCCGGCATGATGAAGGACCTCAACAGCCTGATGAGCGGCGGCAAGGCGTCGCTGGAAACCCTGCGCGAGGCGCTGTTCGCGCAGCCGGTTTCGCTCGACGACCTCAAGCGGTATTACAAGGGTTCGCAATCCGAATCGCACCGCGCGATCTGGGACATGTCGCTGTTCGGCATGCCGCGGGTCGGGCGCGTGAAACGCACGCCGCTGCTGGTGCAGGGCGCGGAATTCGATCACCTGATTCCCGCTTCGCTGGTGGAAATGACGGCGCGCACCTACGGCGTGGACGCCCATGTGTTTCCCGGCATGGGCCACGGCCTGATGCTGGAGCGCGACTGGAAGAAACCGGCGCAGCAGATTCTCGACTGGCTG
>DAIOGL010000069.1:0-1633 GCA_036745235.1 Sulfuritalea sp. | reverse complement strand
CAGCGCTTGATGAAGCTCATGGGCAAGGATGCAACCGACAAGGGCATCGTCACCGTCGAGCAGTTGCCCGACGCGATTGCCCGGCTCAAGGCCGCGATCGAGGAAGACAAGCGGCAGCGCGCCGGCCTCGACGAGGAAGATCTGCCGCGTACCGAGCCGGACAAGAGCCGGCCCAACGCGCAGGGTTCGCGGCCCTTCGTCACCCTGACGCAACGCGCGGTGCCACTGCTGGAACTGCTGGAGTGGTCGCTGAAGAAAAAGAAGCCCGTAGTCTGGGGCGTCGACCTCTGACCGGATTGCTGCAAAGCATGCTGCTGAATCGACGACCGGCGGCCGAGTGACCGGGAGGCGAAGATGGCGTGGAATCCCGATCAATATCTAAAGTTTTCCGAGCCGCGGCTGCGGCCCGCAGTCGATCTGCTGGGCAGGGTCGACCTGACGGCTCCGAAGCATGTCTACGACCTCGGCTGCGGCGCCGGCAACGTCACGCGGCTGCTGGCCGGGCGCTGGCCCGCAGCCGCCATCACCGGCGTCGATGATTCGGCCGAGATGCTGGCGCAGGCAGCGCGCGAATTGCCGGCGGCGAAATGGATCAGGCAAAGCGTGGTCGACTGGGTGCCGGCAGAGCCTGCAGACCTGATCTTCTCCAACGCCGCGCTGCACTGGCTGCCGCAGCACGACGAGCTCTTTCCGCGGCTGCTGGGCCAGGTCGCTCCGGGCGGCGTGCTCGCCGTGCAGATGCCGCGGAATTTCTCGGCGCCGTCGCACACCCTGATTGCCGAGACCGTGCGCGCAGGCGCATGGCGAAGCAGGCTGGAAGCCCTGTTGCGCCCCGCGCCGGTCGCCGCGCCCCGTGAGTACTACGCGATGCTCGCGCCGCTGGCCGCGAGCATCGATATCTGGGAAACGGAATACCTGCAGGTTCTGCAGGGCGCCGATCCGGTCAAGGAATGGACCAAGGGAACCTGGCTCAAGCAGTTCCTCGATGCGCTGGAGCCGCCCGAGCGCGCCGAATTCGAGGCGGACTATGCGCGCCGGCTGCGCAGCGCCTACCCGCCGCTGGCCGACGGCACGACCTTGTTCCCGTTCCGCCGGCTGTTCATCGTTGCGCGCCGGGCCTAGAGTGGCCGGTGCCGTTCAGAGCGGCTTGTTGAGGCCGATGAAGGAAACCGGGAAAACCACATCGGCCGCCGCCTTGGCTGCCGGCGCATTGTAGTCGGGCATCTGCTCGCCGATACCTGCGGCCTGCGTCAGCTTCGCCAAAAGCACCTGCAGCTGGTCGGTCAGCCAGTCCTCCTCGCAGCGCGTCGGCACGAACAGCAGTTCGCGCACGCGATCGGGAATTTCGTCGTTGGGTATGACGTCGTTGGCGGCGAAGGCGGCGGAAAAGAACGGTCCGGCGATGAAGCGCAGAATCCAGCCCTCATCCTCGTCGGGCAGCAGGATGAAAATGCGCGCGCCTTCGGCGGTTGCGTTTTCGTCGCCCTCGTCGTCGCCGAATACCGGCATCGCGGCGAACGCCGCCCGTTTGCGCTGTTTGACTAACACGACAGCTTCGTTGAAGCTCAGGCGATTCAGATTTGCTTCTGACATTGGGTTCTCCGGGGGATTACAACAGTGGGGCGAGCCATTT
>DAIOGL010000068.1:0-10583 GCA_036745235.1 Sulfuritalea sp. | reverse complement strand
CTGCCATCTTCGACGCCGGCCGCCAGCAGGTCCTGCAGCAGGCGCATGGCCCGCCGGCCGAGCGGCGTGGCCGGCTTGTGGGCCGACACGGCGAGGAACAGCGTGCTGGTCAGGCCCGGTTTGACCAGCGGCCGCAGGCTGAACGCCTCGGGCCGCCCCGAGGCGGCCAGCGCGGTCTGGCTGAGCACGGCATAGCCGTGGCCGGCCGCCACCAGGTCGAGGATCGACTGGACGCTGGAAACTTCCAGAATCACGTTGAGCTTGAGATCGAGGAAGGCCGCCTGGGTCTCCAGCAGCTTGCGCATGGCGTGGGTGCGCTCGGGCAGGATCAGCGGGAAATTCACCAGTTCGGCCAGCGGCAGCGGCGATGCCTTGCCTTGCTTTCCGGCCTTGCCCCCGGCGGGGCCGACCAGACCGAGCACCTCGTCCAGCACCGGCGTCACTTCGATCGCCGGATTCGGTTCGGGATTGTGGATCAGGCCGAGATCGACGCGGCCGGTGGCGATCCACTCGGTCAGGTGCGTGGACAGGCCCTCGACGATGGCCAGCCGGGCCTTGGGCAGGTTGCGGCGAAAATCCTCCACCAGCGGCAGCGTCAGCCGTCGCCCGATGCTCGGCGGCAGGCCGATGACGATGCGGCCCGTGGGTTCGTCGCGGGTGGCGTCGATGTCCTCGGTGGCGCGCGCGACCAGTTGCAGGATGCCGACGCTGTGGTCGAACAGCCGCTTGCCGGCCTCGGTCAGCACCACCCCGCGGCCGTTGCGCGTCAGCAGGGCCACGTGCAGGTCGGTCTCGAGCAGCCGCACCTGCCGCGACAAGGCGGGCTGCGCGATGTTGAGGACCAGCGCCGCCTTGCTGAAACTGCCGAGTTCGGCCACGCTGACGAAGTATTCGAGTTGCTTGAGGTTCATACGGGGCGGTGGGACTGCCATAACAAAATGAGATAGCTAATAGTACCCACATTGCCTTTGCGAGGTATGTTCATGCTGACATAATGGCCGATCCCAACAGAGGTGCCGCATGCAGGAACCGAAACCACCCACCCCGTTCGCGCTCAAGGACAGCTTCGGTCCCGGCGGCAGGTTTCTGCTGGCCGTGGCCCGGCTGATGGCAATCATCGGCGGACTGGTGTTCGTCGGCCTGGTGGTCATGTCGGTCATTTCCATCGTCGGCCGCAAGACGGTCGGCTTCGTCGTTCCCGGCGACGTCGAGGTGCTGCAGATGCTGGCGGCATGCGCGTCCGCCTCCTTCTTTCCCTATTGCCACCTGATCCACGGCGACGTCAAGGTGGACTTCTTCACCCATAACCTGTCGCAGAAGACCTTGTGGCTCATGGACGCCGTCGGCTCATTGCTGATCGGCCTGGTCGGCGCCCTGATCGCCTGGCGCGCGTGGGCGGGGGCGATGATGGTGATGGACAACGGCGAAACCTCGATGATCCTGCAATGGCCGGTGTGGATACCGCAGGCGCTGATGGTGCCCGGCTTCGTGATGCTCGCCGTCTCCGGCGCCTACATGTCGGTGCATCAGGTGCGCATGGCGCTCAGGGGGCAGCCATGAGCGGCACCGCGATCGGCTTCATCATGTTCGGCATCCTCATGGTGCTGCTGGTGGTGCGCATTCCGATCGGCATCGCGATGTTCATGGTCGGCGCCGGCGGCTACGTCTATCTGGTCGGCGACACGCTGCCGCTGCTCAACTCGCTGAAGAACCTGGCCTACGCACGGCTCTCGAATTACGACCTGGTGGTGATTCCGCTGTTCCTGCTGATGGGCCAGTTCGCCACCCACGGCGGCCTGTCGAGGGCGCTGTTCCGCTTCGTCTCGGCCTTTCTCGGTCACTTCAAGGGGGGCGTCGCGATCGCCTCGATCGGCGCCTGCGCCGGCTTCGGCGCGATCTGCGGCTCCTCGCTGGCGACGGCGGCGACCATGGGCCAGGTGGCCCTGCCCGAGCTGCGCCGCTACGGCTATTCCGGTGCGCTGTCCACCGGCGCGCTGGCCGCCGGCGGCACGCTGGGCATCATGATCCCGCCCTCGGTGCCGCTGGTGATCTACGCCATCCTGACCCAGGAATCGATCGGCAAGCTGTTCATGGCCGCCATCATGCCCGGCGTCATCGCCATGCTGGGCTACATGCTGGTGGTGCGCATCATCGTCACGCTGAATCCTGCCGCCGGTCCGGCCGGCCCGGCGACGAGCTGGGCGGAAAAACTCAAGAGCTTCATCACCGTGCTGCCGGTGCTGCTGGTGTTCGTCGTCGTCATCGTCGGCATCTACGGCGGCTGGGCCAACCCGACCGAGGCTGCCGCGATCGGCGCCGCGGCCTGCGGCATCCTCGCCGTCGTCACCGGCGGCATGCGCTACGAGGGACTGATGGAAAGCCTGGTCGGCACCGCCCAGGCCACGGCGATGATCTTCCTCGTTCTGCTCGGCGCCGACATGCTCAACACCGCGCTGGCGCTGTCGCAGATGCCGGCGGAGCTCGCCGCCTGGGTCAGGGACAGCGGCTTCTCGCCGCTGCTGGTGATGGTGATGATCCTGCTCATCTACATCCTGCTCGGCTGCGTGATGGATTCGCTGGCCATGATCCTGCTCACCATCCCGATCTTCTACCCGGTGGTGATGGGGCTCGACTACTGGGGCATGTCGCAGGTCGACAAGTCCGTCTGGTTCGGCATCCTCGCCCTGATGGTGGTGGAAATCGGACTGGTGCACCCGCCGGTAGGCATGAACGTGTATATCATCAACCGCCTGGCCAAGGACGTGCCGCTGGTGGAGACCTTCAAGGGCGTCATTCCCTTCCTGGTTTCGGACTTCCTGCGCATCGGCCTGCTGCTGTTTTTCCCGATCATCTCGCTGTACCTGGTGCATACGTTCAAACAATAGTTTTGTCCAAACAATAGTTTTCCACGGAGGAGACCCAAAGATGAAAACACGCAAAATCACCGGACTCATCGCCGCTGCGGCGCTTGTCGCCGCTGCCGGCACGGCCATGGCGCAGGAGGTCACCCTCAAGGTGCACCATTTCCTGCCGCCGAGCAGCAACGCGCACGCCAACCTGATCGTGCCCTGGTGCGACAAGATCGCCAAGGAATCCAACAACAAACTGAAGTGCCAGATCTACCCGGCCATGCAACTCGGCGGCACGCCGCCGCAGCTGTTCGACCAGGCCAAGGACGGCGTCGCCGACATCGTGTGGACCCTGCCCACCTACCAGGCCGGCCGCTTCACCAAGTCGGAAGTCTTCGAACTGCCTTTCCTGACCAAGAACGCCACCACCGCCAGCCCGGCGCTGTGGGAATACGTGCAGAAGAATGCGCTCGACGAGTTCAAGGGCACCAAGCTCATTTTCATGCACATGCACGACGGCGCCGTGTTCCATTTCGGCAAGGTCGGCCCCAAGACCCTGGAAGAGCTCAAGGGACTCAAGGTTCGTGCGCCTAGCCGCCTCGGCTCGAAGATGATCGAGGCGCTGGGCATGATCCCGGTGCAGATGCCGGCACCCGCGGTGTCCGAGGCCATCTCCAAGGGCGTGGTGGATGGCGCCAACATCCCATGGGAAGTGGTGACGCCGTTCAAGCTGCAGGAGATCACCAAGTTCCACGTCGAGGTGCCGGCAGGCATGCCCAAGCCGGGCAACTCGATCTTCATCTTCGCCATGAACCAGGCCAAGTACGACAGCCTGCCGGCGGACCTGAAGAAGGTGATCGACAACAACAGCGGGCTCGAAACCTCGAAATGGGCCGGCAAGATCTTCGACGGTCCCGAGGGCCCGGCGCGCAAGATTTCGCAGGAACGCGGCAACACCTTCATCACCATCACGCCGGCCGAGTATGCGCGCTGGAAGAAGGCCACCGACCTGGTCGACGATGCCTGGATGAAGGAAGCCGCCGCCAAGGGCGCCAACGGCAAGGCGCTCTACGACGAAGCGGTGGCGCTGCTCAAGAAGTACGACAAGTAGCAATCCGCTGCGTCTGAAGAATCGGGCAGGCTCCACGCGGGGTCTGCCCTTTTTCGTTTCAGAGGAGAACTTGATGACCGCAACCACCATCGTTCTGGTTCACGGCGCCTGGCATGGCTCGTGGTGCTGGCAACCCGTGATTCCCCGGCTGCTGCGCCACGGCTTCGCTCCCTTCACCGTCGACCTGCCGGCGCATGGGCTCGGCGCGCGCTTTCCCGAAGGCTTCGGCGGCGATCCGCAGCGCTTCGCCGCCGCGCCCTCGCCGCATCGCGGGATCACGCTCGAGGATTACACGGAGGCGGTGCTCGAGGTGGTCGATGCCGCCGTCGCGGCCGGCTCGGGACCGGTGCTGCTGGTCGGCCACAGCATGGCCGGCATCGCGCTGACCGCGGCCGCCGAACGCGCGCCGGAAAAGATCGCCAAGCTGGTCTATCTGGCCGCCTTCATGCCGATGCCCGGCGTGCCGATGATCGATTACGTGCGCTGCGCGGAAAACGCCGGGGATGAAGTGGCCGGCCTGTTCGTCGCGCCGCCGCCGCAAATCGGCGCGATGCGCATCGACTGCCGCAGTGCGGACCCCGCGCATCGCGCGCGTATCCGCAGCGCTTTCTCCCACGATGTAGACGACGCTGCCTTCACCGCGATGGCGCATCTGCTGACGCCCGACGTGCCGGCCGCGCCGGTGGCGGCGCCGACCGTGGCGACCCGCGGGCGCTGGGGCAGCGTGCCGCGCGCCTACCTGCGCTGCAGCGGGGACCGCGCGGTGATGCCGGCCTTGCAGGATCGCTTCATTCGCGAGGCCGATGCCTTCACGCCGCGCAACCGGACCGAGGTGCTGACGCTTGCCGCCAGCCACTCGCCGTTCGTATCGATGCCCGGGAAACTGGCGCAGGCCCTGGCGGACCTGGCCGGGTAGCGGCTATGCCACCGGCAGTTCGGCGGCGGCGCCCTCGGTGGTGCGGCAGACTCCGCAGGCGGCCAGGCGGCACTGCACGCAGGCGTTCTTGATGTCCTCGGGGACGGGGATGGCCTTGATGCGCCGCTTGTCCTCGGGATCGCGGATGGCGAAGATGCGCACTTCGCGCCCCTCGGCCAGAACCGTCTCGCCGCGCCGGGCGATATGGCGCATGACGAAGGTCTTGTTGTTCCACTGCTCGACCGTCGTCTCGACCTCGATGTCTTCGCCATAGGTGGCGGAGTTGAGGAATTTCGCCTGGACGTCGAGCACGGGGGTGCCGATGATGCCGCGCTCGCTTTCCGTCACATGCCAGGTCGGGATGCCGCAGGCCGCAAAGAATTCGCGGCTGGCCGTGTCGAACCAGACGAAATAGTTGGCGAAGAAGACGATCTGCGCCGGATCGCATTCCGAAAAGGCGATGCGGTGGCGGTGAATGTGGCGCCGCGGGCAGACTCCAGGTATTTCCGTGAGATCGTTCATGTTCTGTGTCCTGTACGTTTCAGCCATCGCACCGGTATTGCCTTGACCGCTCGGGCCGGCGCGCCTGCTTGAGTCATCGCCGCGTCCAGGGCCGCGCCGCTGTCGTCGGCCAGCGCGGCTTCACGCGCGCGCCGGATGGTCCCGGCATCGGTGGATGTCCAACAATTCATTATATACCTGAAGTTTTCCTTGGCGCGCTCGTTGGTCGTGCCATAGCCCTTGATCAGGCGGGCGCACAGCGCGAGTTCGAAGGCGGTCTCCCAGCTTGCCGCCGCGGCGGATTCGACCACCGCCAGCCAGCCCTCGATCAGCGCCTGCTCCTCGGCGTAGCGCTGGCCGCGGCGCCGCAGCCAGCGCAGGGAGGCCAGCAGGCGCAGGGCGAAGAAACCGGAAATGCTGTCAGCGCGCAGTTTGAGCGGCATCGCCAGCGGCGATTCGCCGTCCCGCCGGCGCCGACTTTCCAGGGCCAGCAGGCGCTGCGCCAGCGCCTTTGGCAGCAATCCGGCCAGTTCCGTCACGCCGGGCTTGAAGTGATCGGCAATGCGCATCACCTCGCCGGCTTTGGCGCCGGCCTCGCGGCGCACGCGGTCGAAACGGCCGCCGCGGCTCTTGAGGTCGGCGACGCGCACCACGTCGTCAAAGGCCATCCACAGCGCGAGGAAGCGGGCGCCCTCGCGCGCCAGCTTGCCGCCATGCTTCGCTTGCGGATCGGCCAGTCGTTCGGCGGCGCGCAGGCGCTCGACCCGTTGCCGGTAGAGCTCGCCGTAGGCGGCGTCCTGGAATTCGACGACGCGGGCATGGCCCAGCGCGACCAGATCGGGCTCGGCCGCAACAGTTCCCGAAGGGACGCCCAGCGCTGGCGACGCGCCGATTGCAGAGCCGAGGCCCGCGCGGCAGCGCTCGAAGCCGAGGGCAAAGCCGCGCAGGCTGGCTTCGACGCCGCGGCCGGAGGCGCGGATCACGTCCTCGAAGGCCGTGCGGTCGAAGGGCAGGATGCCGCTGGCTGCCACGGCAGCAATTGCGCCGCACAGCACGGCGCTCGGCACCGTGCCCGCTTCGCGCGTCGCCGCGCCGACATCGAATGCCGCCAGTTGCCTGCTGTTGCTGCCGGCAACTTGAAGCAGGCGCTCACTGTCGAAACGCCCGTCGCCCGGAGCCAGCTTCTCGAAGGTGGTCAGCGTGCGCTGCGAAGACGTGACCAGCGTGGTGCGCCCGGGCGAGATGAAGCCGTTCTGGATCGCACGCACCGCTTCGAGCAGCTCGGAGGCCACCATCAGATCGACGCAGCCCGGCACCGGCGCCAGGCTCATGACCGGCACGCGGCCGCCGAGCGCGGCGAGACTTTCGGGATGGATTTCGACGTAGTAAGTGGTGGCGCCGGTGCGCTGGGCCACGCCGGGAATCGAGGTGGCCTGCGCCGGATGGCCGCAACGGATGGCCAGTTCGACCAGCCATTCGGCGAGCACGCCGCCGCCTTCGCCGCCCAGTCCGGCGATCAGGATGGTGACGGGTTGCCGGGTTTGGATCGGGCTCATGGTTTCTGGAACAGTCCGATGATGCCGCGGCGCACGGCCGCGAGCAGGCGGTCGCCGGGGCCGGGGTTCTGGACGATTTCGACCCGATAGAAGGACGGGCACAGCGTCGCGGCGTGGGCGTTCTCGCCGCAGAGGCCGCAGCCGACGCAGCCCTCGATGACGGTGGCGACCGGATCGACCTTGAGCGGGTCGTCGCTGTCCTTCAGCGTCAGCGTCGGGCAGCCCGACAGGCGGATGCAGGAATGGTCGCCCGAGCAGACGTCGTCATCGACGCCGTACTTCACCTTGACCACGCGCTTGCCGGCTTTGAGCAGGCTGGCGAGCCAGGGCTTGATGCGGCGCTGCCGCTCGAGCTGGCATTCGCCCTCGGCGACGATCACCTTGAGCCCGCCGGTGTCGGTGGTGAAGGCCTCCTCCAGCGTGCGGCGCATCGCATCCACCTCGTAGCTGGGCACGGTGCGCAGCCACTTGACGCCGAGGCCCCGCAGCGTGTGCTCGATGGTCTGGTTGCGATCGACCAGGCTCAGGCGCTTGTCCGGCGCACTCGCCTTCTGCTCCTCGTCGGGCGTGGAAATGATGTCCTGGGTGCCGGTGGCCGCCGTGTAGCCGTTCTTCATGATCAGCAGCACCGCATCGCCGCCGTTGAACAGCGCCGACTCGACGCCGGTCAGGAGGCCGTTGTGCCAGAAGCCGCCGTCGCCCATCACGGCCAGCGCGCGCCGCTTCAGCATGGGAGAGACGCCGGCGCGGCTGGCCAGGCTCATGCCGTAGCCGAGGATGGTGTGGCCGAAGCCGAAGGGCTCGAAGGTGGCGAAGGAGTGGCAGCCGATGTCGGCCGCGACATGCACCGGGCCGACGTTCTGCTGGGCGAGCTTCAGGGCGGAGAACACCGGCCGCTCCGGGCAGCCGGTGCAGAACTGCGGCGGGCGCGGCGGCAGCGGCGCGGCGAGCTGTTCGACGACGGCCTGGCGCCGCGCGGCGTTGGCGGCCAGCCACTCTTGCGCGCCGGCCAGCGGCAGATCGGCGGCGTGGCGCGCGAGGAACTTGACCAGGCCCTGGGCGATGGCTTCGACGGTGTATTCGCCGGCCATCTGCAACAGGTCCTTGCCGTGCACGGCGGTGGTCACGTCCTGGCGGCGCAGCGTCGCCAGGATTTCGTGTTCGATGTACTCGGGCTGGCCTTCCTCGACCACCAGCACGGCGCGCTTGCCGCGGCAGAAGTCGGCGATCTGCTGCGGCACCAGCGGATAGGTGACGTTGAGCACCAGCATCGGAAACTCGGCGGCGCCGAAGGCATCCGCCAGGCCGAACTGCTGCAGCGCGCGCACCAGGGTGTTGTGCAGGCCGCCCTGGACGATGAGCCCGATGTCCTCGCGCTTGCCGGAGAAGAGCTCGTTCAGCCCCTGCTCGGCGATGAAGCGTCGCGCCGCCGGCAGGCGCTGCTCGTTCTTCAGCTTCTCCTGGCGGAAAGTGGCCGGCGGATGGGCGAGCTTCTCGTAGTCGAAGCGCGCCGGTTCGGCCAGCAGGGCCTTGCGCGAAACTGCCGGCGCGCGGTTGTCAGCGCATTCGAAGCTGCCCCGCACGTGGCAGGCGCGCACGCGCAGCTGCAGGATGGCCGGCGTGTTGCAGGCCTCGGACAGCGCGAAGCCCTGCTCGACCATGCGCACCATGTTCGGCAGTTGCGGCCGCGGGTCGAGCAGCAACAGGGACGACTTCATGGCGAAGGCGTGGGTGCGCTCCTGGATCACGCTGGCGCCCTCGCCGTAATCCTCGCCGACGATGATCAGCGCACCGCCGGTGACGCCGGGCGAGGCGAGGTTGGACAAGGCGTCGGCGGCGACGTTGGTGCCGACCACCGACTTCCAGGTGACGGCGCCGCGCAGCGGATAGTGGATCGAGGCGCCCAGCATCGCCGCGGCCGACGCCTCGTTGGAACAGGCCTCGACATGCACGCCGAGCTCGGCCATGTAGTCCCCGGCCTGCACCATGACGTCGAGCAGGTGCGACACCGGCGCGCCCTGGTAGCCGCCGACATAGGCGACGCCCGACTGCAGCAGTGCCTTGGTGATCGCGAGTATGCCCTCGCCGTGGAAGGTCTCGCCCGCGCCCTGGCGCAGCTGCTGCACTTCCTTGCTGAACGAAACTTCCATCGTCGTGCCTAGACCTTGGACGCGCGCGCCCGGCGCGGCAGGGTGTTCACGGCGGTGGCGTCCTCATTTCCCATCCCGGCATTCTGACGAGTTGAGGCCGCCGGACCAAGCCGCCGCGCGCACTACTAGCTATCGCGTTTTGTTATGGTTCGGCCGGGAACCCTTGTTGCCGCAGGGTCAAAGCCGATTGCCGGACTTCATGTGCCGCGTTCGATTCGCGGCGCCCGGCTTATTGTGCCGCCTTCGCGCTGCCGGCTCCGGCGGCTCTGACCATTTCGGCCAGCGTATGGTTTTCGCGCTGGATGCGCCGCCAGGTCAGGGCCTGGGCGATGCTCAGCTTGAGTTCGAAGTCCTGCCAGGGCTTGCTGATGAAGCCGAAAATGTGGGCGATATCGACGGCAATGATCAGCTCGTCCTGGCTGATTTCGCCGCTGATCATCAGGCGCGAGCAATCCGGCTGAATCTCGGCGAACTTCTGCAGCAGCTCGAGGCCGTTCATCTCGGGCATGCGGTAGTCGGAGATGATGCAGGAAAAAGTCAGTTCCGTCGCCATGGCCAGGGCGTGGCGCGGCGAAGGCGTGATCTGAACCGAGATCTTGCTTTCGTCGAGCAGCGGGCGGTCGCGGCGGCCAACTTCGGACTGGATCGCAGCAAACAGGTCGTCGATCCGACCATGGCGCGTCAGGATTCTCGAGAGGCTGGCAAGGATGCCGGGATCGTCGTCGACGATGAGTATCTGGTCGACCTCCCCTTCTTCCAGGGCCGAAACCGCGATCCCCCGCTCGCGTACCAGACTGGCCAGGCGCTTGTTCTCGGTAACGGCGCTGGCATAGGCGATCGCCTGGGACAGCGAACTCTTGAGGAAGTAGTCGTGCCATGGCTTGGGAATGAACCGGTAGATGTGGGTTTCATTCACCATCCGGATCAGGCCCTCCATGTCCGTCTGGCCGGACAACACCAGACGCGCACATTCGGGCTGCAGCGCGGCCAGCGCCTTGAGAAACTCCAGCCCGTCCATGCCCGGCATGCGATAGTCGCTGATGACGGCATCGAACTTCTTGGTTTTGGCGCGTTCCAGCGCGGCAGCCGGGTCGGTGAAACCCTCGATTTCGTAGCGGTAGCGCCCGAGCGGCGGCGTGGACAGCTCGCGACGCACGGCACTGACGATGGAAGCTTCGTCATCGACGATCATGACCTGATACAGGGGAGCGGCATCCATGGCTATATTTCCTTCCCGAAACGTTTTCTGCACTGTGCGATGCGTGGGCCTGCGGGGCCTTGCCTCGGACCAAAAGACCGCGAACGACTGAAGCCCGGGCCGGGCTGTCTCAATGATGTGTGGATGGGAAAGATTAACATAGTCGCGTTGGCGGGTGTTCCGGCCGACGTTGCAGCGGGGAAGTCGGTGCCGGCATGACGGCGCGGATCAGACTTCCTCCACCTGTTTGGCCTCGATCGGAAGCCAAAGGGTGAAGGTGGTGCCCGTGCCGGGTTCGCTGT
>DAIOGL010000067.1:7582-10592 GCA_036745235.1 Sulfuritalea sp. | reverse complement strand
TCGTTCATGCCCTGCAGGATGTGCCGTCCGGCGATGGCACAGTCGGAACTGATGTAGTCCGGCTCGTCCCTGGCCATGGCCTTGAACACCGGCTTGCCGATTTTCATCGACAATTCGTAGTACTCCTCCTTGACGCCCCAGGTACCGTCGTGGCCGGAACAGCGCTCCACCGTGTTCACCGTCGCCCCGGTCATCTTGAGCATTTCCTCGGTCTTGCGGCCGACGTTCTGCACCCGCGAATGGCAGGGGATGTGATACGAGACCTTGCCCAGAGGCACCTTGAAGTCCGTCTTCAGCAGGCCGTCCTTGTTGCGCAGCACGAAATACTCGAAGGGGTCGTACATCGCCTCCGACACCGCCTTGCAGCGTGCATCGTCGGCAAACAGCAGGGGAATTTCGCTCTTGAACATCAGGGTGCAGGAAGGCACCGGCGTCACGATGGCGTAGCCTTGCTGCGCGAGGTCGTACATGAGCGGAATGTTGCGCTCCTTGTACGTCTCCACTGCGCCGAGATTGCCGAGCTCGAGCTTCGGCATGCCGCAGCAGGTTTCGCCCTGCACCACGACGTAGGGAATCTCGTTGTGGTCGAGCAGCTTGAGCAAATCGTGGCCGAGACCGGGCTCGTTGTAATTGACGTAGCAGGTGGAAAACACGGCCACCTTGCCGGGGCTCTTCGCGCCGTCCTTCACCGGATAGTTGTAGCTCGGCGTCGCCGTAGCGCGGAAATTGGCGCTGTCGTACTCGGGCAGTTCGCGGGCCGGATGGACGCCCAGCACCTTTTGCATCACGCCGCGGGCAAGGCCATTCTTGTTGGCGGCATTCACCGCGTGCACCACGATCGGAATCGAGGCAAAGGTGCCCATGATCTCGGTCGAGGTCAGCAGCTTGTCGCGGAATTTCATTTTCCCGGTCTTGTACTGGATCGCCTTGGCGCGCAGCATGGTGTGCGGGAAATCGAGGTTCCACTCGTGCGGCGGAACGTAGGGGCACTTCGTCATGTAGCAGACGTCGCACAGATAGCACTGGTCGACGACCTTCCAGAATTTCTCCTTCGGTACGCCGGCGGTTTCGAGATCGCCCGCCTCGTCGATCAGGTCGAACAAGGTCGGAAAGGCATTGCACAGCGACACGCAGCGACGGCAGCCGTGGCATATGTCGAAGATTCGCTCGAGCTCTTTCTCGCACAGGGATTCGTCGTAGAAGTCGGGATTTTTCCAGTCGATCGGATGTCGGGTCGGAGCTTGCAGATTGCCTTCGCGCATGATGTTTCCCTTGCCCTTGAAAGTCGGCGCCGGCGACACGGCGATGCCGATGCATCGCCGCGCGCCGTGCAGCTATCAGCCGTTCAGGCTGTCCAGCGTCCTCTGGAACTTGTTGGCGTGCGAACGCTCGGCCTTGGCCAGCGTCTCGAACCAGTCGGCAATTTCGGCGAAACCTTCGTCGCGCGCGGCCTTGGCCATGCCCGGGTACATGTCGGTGTACTCGTGCGTCTCGCCTGCAATCGCGGTCTTCAGGTTGGCGGCGGTTTCGCCGAAGGGCAGGCCGGTGGCCGGGTCGCCACAGGTTTCGAGGTACTCGAGGTGGCCGTGGGCGTGGCCCGTCTCGCCTTCAGCCGTGGAGCGGAACACGGCGGAGACATCGTTGTAGCCTTCGATGTCGGCCTTGTTCGCGAAATACAGATAGCGGCGGTTAGCCTGCGATTCGCCGGCAAACGCGGCTTTCAGGTTTTCTTCGGTTTTGGATCCCTTGAGTTGCATGGTGAGTCTCCTCTGGGTTGGGTTGGCGGCGCCGAGCTTACGCACGGCCCCAAGTCACGGAGCGTTGAAGCCCGTGGACCTGCACAAACTTTAGCCGAGAGACCCGACAAGTTCTAATTGTATTTTTTGACCGAGCCGATAGGCATCGGCTATCAGGCAGCGGTGCGGGTTCCCGGCAAGTGGCAGTCGAGCAGCGCCTGGCGCATCAGATCGATGGCCTTGTGGCGCGGAAAACTGGAGCGCCAGACGAGCCCGACGCGCCGCGTCGGAGTCGGATCGGTGAAGCGCTTGACGCGCAGCAAAGGGTCGTTGGCGGGGATGCCGTCGACGCTGCTGGCGGGCATCACGGTGACGCCGACACCCGAGGAAACCATGTGGCGAATGGTCTCCAGCGAGCTTCCTTCCAGCACCTGCGGCGACTCGCCCTGACTGGCGCGGGTGCATAGATCGAGTACCTGGTCGCGAAAGCAGTTGCCGGCGCCCAGCATCAGCAGGGGTTCGTCGAGCAGTTGTTCGGGGCGCAGCGACTTCAGTTTGGCCCAGGGATGGCCGACGGGGACCAGCGTGCGAAAAGCCTCGTCATAGACCGGCTGGGCGACGATGCCGGGCTCGTCGATCGGCAAGGCCAGCACCAGCACGTCAAGCTCGCAGGACTTGAGCCGCTCCAGCAAATTCTCGGTATAGCCCTCGGCAATGAACAGCGGCATGTTCGGCGCTCGCGCCTTGACCCGCGGCACCAGCGCCGGCAGCAGCCAGGGGCCGATGGTATAGATCACGCCGAGGCGCAGCGGACCCGACAGCGGGTCCTTGCCTGCCGCCGCAATCTCGGTGACGCGGGCTGCTTCGGCCAGCGTCCGCTCGGCCTGCGCCACCACCTGGGAACCGATCGGCGTGGCGCGGACATCGCCGGCGCTGCGCTCGAACAGCGCGATACCGAGCTCGTCCTCGAGCTTCTTGACCGCGACCGACAGCGTCGGCTGCGAGACGTTGCATTTATCCGCCGCCCGCCCGAAGTGACGCTCCCGGGCCAGGGCGACGATGTAGCGAAGTTCGGTCAGGGTCATGGCGAATGAAGCGGGGCAGATGATGGTCGGCGGCAATGGCCGGACCGGCGTGGGCTGCTTCCGGGTTCGGCGGCAACTGGCGCGAGGCTATCACGGTCGTGCGGTCGGCGCCGGCGACAAGGCCGAAACCGCTGCTCCGGACCAATTGCAGCGCCCGCGTGTTGCTGGCCTGAATGATACCGTGCAACT
>DAIOGL010000067.1:0-7482 GCA_036745235.1 Sulfuritalea sp. | reverse complement strand
GCGAAATGGCGCTCGTAGAGCCCGTCGCGGTCCATCGCGGCGAGAAAGCGGGCGACGCGGTCGTGATCATGCGGGCCGGCTGCGCGCACCTGAAACTGCGTCGGGTCAGCCCACGGCTGGCGGGCGCTCATTGCCGCTCTCCGGCGACGAAATCGACGCCGGCCTGGATCACCATGGAGTCTTCGAGCACGCGGCGATGTCCCAGACCGCTGGTCTCCAGGATTCGTGCATGCGGCCAGTGGCGCGCATGTCGGTGGCCGTCGCCGAACGGCACTTCGCGATCCTGGCGGTCGTGGATTACCAGCAGAGGCTGTTCGCCGCTGGCCAGCTCGGCCTCGAACTCGCTCCATTTCAGTCCGAAGCGAGTTTCGATTCGACGCTGCACGGCCGCACGCAGGGCCTCCGGCCATTGCAGGGTGTCCGCGATGCGACGCGAGGAGTCGGTCAGGCTCGCGGGCGGCGCGATCAGCACTCCGCGCTTCACTGCCGGACGGCGCGCCATGGCCATCGCAGCGACCGCGCCGCCCAGCGAATGGCCGACGATAGCGTGCACCGGGCCGAGATGATCGAGCACCGCATTGAGCCCTTGCAGAACATGCGGCAGCGAAGACTCGGCGCCGCCGGTCATGCCGTGCCCCGGCGCATCGTAGGCCACGACGGAAAAGCCGCGTGCCAGGAGCGGCTCGATGAAGCCGCGCAACTGGGTTCCGCGCCCGCCCCAGCCATGCACCAGAACCACCGCCGGGTCCGCAGCGCGGCCCCAGCGCCAGGCGATCAGGCGCCCCGTAATCAGGGGCACGGGCATCAGGCTGGCCTCTTCCAGCACGGCCAGTTCGGCATCCGAGAACGGTTGGCGCGGCGGCGTCAGCATCACCCGGATCGCGCGCTCAACGGCGTGCCGCGGTGCGGTCTGCATGAGGACGCGGAAGATTGCGCGCTGCACGAACAACTTGGCCGAGAACTTAACGGTACGAACGATCGTGCGATTTATGGGCCAAAAAAAAGCGGGTTTGAGATTCAGCTCCATGATCACTCCTTTGCGTGAATGACTGCGTGGTCGCGAACCAGTCGATCGAATGCGGCAAGCGCCCGGCGGTCCGCATCCGGGTCGTTGAAGAGTCGGCGGCGCTGCTGTGTCGCCTGGTAGATCCCGTTCAATTCAAAGACAAACTGCTCGACGTCGGTATCGACGCGCAACTCGCCGGTCTCCACGGCTTTGGTCACGGTAGCGGCCAAGGTGCGGTTCAATGCCAGCAAGGCGCTCCTGACTTCGTCCCGCAGGGGGCCGGGCTGGTCGTCGAATTCGGCCGCCGCGGCGTTGATCACGCAACCGCCGGGCAGATTGCAGGTTTTAGTCCAGTCCAGCCAGTTGACCACGATGGCGCGCAATCGGCCCAGCCCCCGCGGCAGGCGCAAGGCCGGACGCACGACCACTTCGGCGAAGCGTTGCTGAGATTCGCGCAGGACGGCGAGTTGCAGCTCCTCCTTGGAACCGAAATGGGCGAACAAGCCGCTTTTCGACATGTGCGTGCGGTCGGCCAGCACACCGATGCTCAAGCCGCTGACGCCGATGCAGCTCGCCAGCGAGAACGCCTCGTCGAGGATGACCTGTCTTGTCTGTTCGCCTTTGCCCATGGACGCTTTATAGAACGATCGTTCGTTTGTGTCAACCCCCCTTGAGAAATTTCTTTGACGCCGGAGGCAGATGGGCGAGGGTGATAATGATGATCATGCCCGCTGCCCTGCCACCCCTGATCACGGCGCTCCTCGATCCACGCAGCTATCTGCACCCCGCCGACCGCGTCGAACTGATCGAGACCCATGCCTCCTGGCTGCTGCTGGCCGGCGAGTTCGCCTACAAGATCAAGAAGGCGATCACGCTGCCCTTCCTCGATTACGGCACGCTGGCCAAGCGCGAGGCCTGCTGCCGCGCCGAGTTGGTGCTCAACCGCCGTTTTGCCCCGGACCTGTATCTCGACGTGGTACCGCTTGGCGGCACGCCCGGGCAACCCCGCTTCGGCCAGTTGCCGGCGATCGAATGGGCGGTGCGCATGCGCCGCTTCGACGAGCATGGCCGCCTCGACCGGGTTGCGGCGCGCGGCGACCTGCAGCCCGGCCATCTTTCCCAGCTGGCGTCCACGCTCTGCGACTTTCAGGAGACAGCGGCCGTGGCCGCCCCGGACACGCGCTTCGGCGCGCCCCGGCAGGTGCTGGCGGCAGCACAGGAAAATTTCGCGGAGCTGCGCGAGTTGTTGCCGCAAAGCGAGCAGCCGCAGGTCGAGCAGCTGGCGCGCTGGACCGACGAGGAGTTCGCCCGGCGCGCCGCGGATTTCGCCGCGCGCAAGGCCGGCGGCCGCGTGCGCGAAGGCCACGGCGACCTGCATCTGGGCAACCTGGTGCTGATCGATGGGCGGGTGACGCCCTTCGACTGCATAGAATTCAACGACGATTTTCGCTGGAACGATGCGGCCAGCGAAATCGCCTTCGTCTGGATCGACCTGCTCGATCACGGCCAGCCTGGGCTTGCCGCGTGGCTGCTGAATGCGTGGCTGGAAGCCGGCGGCGACTTCCACGCGCTCACCGTGCTGCGCTTCTATGCCGTCTACCGCGCCGTGGTGCGCGCCAAGGTTGCGGCCCTGCGCGCCCGGCAGGAAGACGCGGCGCAAGCGCAGACCGAAATCGAGACGTCCCGCAACTATCTGCAACTGGCGTGGAAGATCGCCGTGCCGCCAGCGCCGACGCTCCTGATCACCTGCGGCATTTCAGGTTCCGGCAAAACCACCGCGAGCACGGCGCGATTGCTCGACCCGGCAGGCGCCGCCGCCGGCAGCATCCTGCGTCTGCGCTCGGACGTCGAACGCAAGCGCCTGTTCGGACTGGCGCCGCAGGACAGCAGCGGCTCGACCCTCGATGGCGGCATCTACACGGCAGAGGCCACCGCGCGAACCTATGCGCGGCTGCGTCGGTTGGCCCGCGACCTGCTCGCCGCCGGCTGGCCGGTCATCGTCGATGCGGCCTTTTTGAAGCGCGAGGAGCGCACCTCCTTCCGCGCCCTGGCCGACGAGCTGGGCGCAGGCTTCAACATACTGCTCGCCGAAGCCCCGGCCGCGGAACTGCGCCGCAGGCTCGTCGCGCGCAGCGGCGATGCCTCGGAAGCCACCATAGCCGTGCTCGAGAAGCAGCTGGAATGGTTCGAGCCGCTGACCGGGGAGGAACGGCCTTGCGCAATCGCGACTTGAATCGGCCGGCGCTTCCCGCTAACCTTTCGCCCCCAGTCAATTCAGCGAAGCATCCATGACGGCAACACTCCTGACCCAAACCCTGATCGCGGTGCTGTTGCTCACTCTTTCCGGGCCCAGCGATGCCGGCCGCGTAGGCGGCCGCGCTTCGTCCTCCGCGTCTGCAGCAAAGTCCTCCGCGAATTCAACACCCGCCAGGAAACTCGACAAGGACGAAGCACGCGCTGAATCGGGCAAGGGCATCAGCGTCAACTTCACCTCGCGCAGCGGCCGCTCTCCCGCCGGCGGCAGTTCGCCCGCGGCACCGGCAGCAGCCGGCGTCGCTGCAAGTTCGGCAGACGCCGCAACGATATCCTCCGAAGACGCGCAGCGGAATGCCGACCAACAAGGCCGGCAAATGGAAATGGCCAGACTGGCCGACGAAAAGCGCAGAGCCGAGGCGGAACGCAAGCGCGAGGAAATCGACCGCCTCGCCAAGGAAGCCGAGGAGGATCGCCAGAAGGAAGCGCTGCGCAAGGAACAGGACAGGAAGCGAAAGGAACAACTGCGCCAGCAGGCGAGGCTGGAGTCGCGTTGCGTACTCAAGCCGGTGATGACCGATGCCGAGATCGCCAGATGCCGGTAACTCGTTGCCCGGATATCATCCGCGGCGTCCTGCAAAGCCCATAAACGAAACGGGCGTCCCCGTGAGGACGCCCGTCGAATACTGCATCGAGCCCTTGCGGGCGAGGCCTTACTGCAGATAGTCGGTCACGGCTACCCAGCGGCCGTTCTGGATCTGGCCCATCTTCGACTTGTCGTTACCGAGATGCTGCTTCGGACCGAACTTGTATTCGGGACTGCCGAACATGTCGCGTGAGAAGGTGGTGCTCTCCAGAATCTTGATGAAGTTGTCCGTCGTCAGGTTCGCGCCGGTCTTCTTCGCCGTCTGCACGAACATGTCCATCGCCACATAACCGTAGGCTGAGAACAGGCCGGGATCTTCCTTGAACTTGGCCTTGTAGGAAGCGAACCAGTCACGCACGTTCTTCGACGAATCGTCGGCATAGGGCACGGCCACCTGATGCATGGCGTAGAGACCGTCCATCGCCTTGCCGCCCAGCTTGTGGATCAAGTCGGTATAAGCCGCCGAGGAGCCGATGAAGTTCGGGTTCCAGCCCATCTTGCGTGCGGTGCCGATGGTGCCGATGGTCTCGCGGATGATGGTGCCGAGCACCACGGTGTCGCAGTCCGCCGCCTTCATCTTCGACACCTGCGCCGAGAAGTCGGTGGCGCCGCGCTTGAAGGAGGTCTTCTCGGCGAACGTCATGCCGATGTCCTTGAGGCCGTCCTCGGCGCCCTTCAGCACTTCGGTGCCGAAGTCGTCATCCTGGTAGATGACGCAGAATTTCTTCGCGCCGCGCTCCTTGACCATCCACTTAACGCCCGTGCGGATCTGGGTGTAGTAGGGCGCGGCGAAGGAAAACTTCAGCTTGTGCAGCGGCTCGTACATTTCACGCGCGGCCGTCAGCGGGAACAGGTTCATCACGCCCTTGTCGAACAGGGTCGGGAAGGTCGCCAGGTTGACGGCGGTGCCGATGGTTCCGACCATGGCGAAGATCTTGTCCTGCTGCACCATCTTCTGCGCCGCGAGAAGGCCCTTCTTGGGATCGTAGCCGGAGTCCTCGGCAACGAACTTGATCTTGCGGCCATTGATGCCGCCGGCCTCGTTGACCTCGTCCACCCGCATCTGCATGCCGTAACGCAATGCCTTGCCGAAACCGGCCAGCGGACCGGAGAGGTCCTGGATGGTACCGATGACGATCTCGTTCTTGCTGACGCCCATCTGTTCGGCGGCAATCGCCGTGGCGCCGGCGCCGACTCCTGCAGCCGCGAGCACTGCCGCGGCCAGTTTGGTGTAACCCTTCATTGCGCTCTCCTCCTTTTGGCGGTTTCAACAAACGCCGTAATCGACCTACTCGCGATACATCGACTCGATCAACTCGGCATATTTCTGACTGACTAGCTTACGCTTTAGTTTCATGGTCGGGGTCAACTCCTCGTCCTCGGCGCCGAGCTTCTTCTCGATCAGGCGGAACTTCTTGATCTGCTCGACGCGGGCGAACTGCTGGTTCACCCGCTCGATCTCGCTGCCGATCAATTTCTGCACTTCCGCCGAGCGCGTCAGGCTGACGTAGTTGGAGAAGGGCACGTCGTGGTCCTGGGCGAACTTCTCGACGTTCTCCTGATCGATCATGATCAGGCAGACCAGGTAGGGCCGCTTGTCGCCGATCACCACGGCATCGGTGACATAGGGCGAGAACTTGATCTGGTTCTCCAGTTCGGAAGGCGTGATGTTCTTGCCGCCGGCGGTGATGATGATGTCCTTGAGGCGGTCCGAAATCCGGTAGAAGCCCTCGCCATCGACTGTGCCGACGTCACCGGTGTGCAACCAGCCTTCGGCATCGATGGTCTCGGCGGTCTTTTCCGGCTGGTTGAGGTAGCCCATGAAGACCGTCGGACCGCGCACCAGGATTTCACCCTCGTCCGAAAGCCGGACCTCGTTCGGCACGTTGGCGATGCCGATCGAACCGGGCTTGATACGGTCGATCGGCGTGCCGATGGAAACGCTGCCGGTTTCGGTCATGCCCCAGACTTCGAGCATCGGCACCCCGAGCGCCATGTACCAGCGCACCAGGTCGGGCGAGATAGGCGCCGCGCCGGTGATCAGGATGCGGCTGCGATGGATACCGATCAGCTTGCGCACGTTGTTGAGCACCAGCACTCGCGCCAGCCAGTGGGCGAATTCCAGTCCGGCACCGATCGCCTCGCCCTTTTCGTAGCGCCTGACCTTCTCCAGTCCGATGCCGATCGCGATCCTGTAGGCCCATTGCTCGAAGGCGTTCGACTCCTTCAGCGCAATGCTGACGCCGGAATAGAACTTCTCCCAGACGCGCGGCACCGCGCCGAACACCGTCGGCGCGATTTCACGCACGTTCTCCGGAATGGTCTCGGGGTTCTCGACGAAATTGAGCTTGGTCCCCGTGTAGAGCGAAAAATAGGCTCCGCTCGAGCGCTCGGCGACATGGCACAGGGGCAGGAAGCACATCCGCTCGTCGTCCTCGTTCTGCGCCGTGGCGCGATTGAAGCTGCGCACGCTTTGCAGGATGTTGCTGTGCGAGAGCATGGCCCCCTTCGGCTTGCCGGTGGTGCCCGAGGTGTAGATCAGGATCGCCAGGTCTTCCGGCTTGCGCGCGGAAATCCGGGCCTGCCATTCCGCGGCAGCCGCTTCCTTGCCGATCCGCTCGAAACGTTCGCGGCCCAGTTCGCGCAAGCTGTCGAGGCTGAGCACCTGTTCGTCGTGCAGTTCGCGCAGGCCTTCCATGTCCCAGACCACGATCCGGCGCAGCAGGGGCAGGCGCTCGCGGACTTCGAGCACCTTGTCCAGCTGCTCGTCGTCCTCGACGAAGATCAGCACGGAATTCGAGTCCGACATCAGATACTCGACCTGGCTCGCCGCATCGGTGGGATAGATGCCGGAGCTGATGCCGCCGCAGGAAAGCACGGCAAGATCCGAAAACAGCCACTCCTGGCGCGTGTTGCCGAGTATCGACGCCGTCTCGCCGACCTCGAAGCCGAGTTCGAGCAGTCCCATCCCGACTTCGCGCACGATGTCGCCGACGTCGTTCCACGACAGGCTTTGCCACAGGCCGAACTTCTTCTGCCGGAACAGCGTCAGGTCGCCTCGCTTGGCCACGGCGTTCCAGAACATCTGCGGCATGGTCTCGCCCGGAACGACGATGTTCTGCTCCGACCAGTAATTCTTGCCGTCAAGCTTCCACATGGTTCATCTCCATGTTTTCTTCTTCTTCCAGCGCCGTCCCTCGCGCACCCCGGCCTCCTTGACGCCGAGGTAGAACTCCTTGATGTCGTCCTTTTCGCGCAGGGCGGCGCAGGTATCGTGCATCACGATGCGGCCGATCTCCAGCACATAGCCGTAATCGGCGTATTTCAGCGCGATGTGCGCGTTCTGCTCGACCACCAGCAGCGTCACCCCGCGCTCGCGGTTGATGCGCACTATGATCTCGAAGATTTCCCTGGTCAGCTTGGGCGACAAACCCAGGCTGGGCTCGTCGAGCAGCATCACGGTCGGCTTCGCCAGCAGCGCGCGACTGATCGAAAGCATCTGCTGCTGCCCCCCGGAGAGTTGACCGGCAGGCTGATGGGTCCGCTCCTTGAGAATCGGGAAGTAGGCGAAGACGTC
>DAIOGL010000066.1:0-10643 GCA_036745235.1 Sulfuritalea sp. | reverse complement strand
CAGGCCCGGCACACGCAGATTGTCGCCAGCGCCGACCTGGCCGGAAAAGCCGCCACCCTGGCGCAGCGCACGCTGTCCGTATTCGCCGACTGGCAGGTCGATCTCTGTCGCGGCGAGCAACTGCCCGACGCGACTTACTGGAAACAGCTGCACGAGGTTTTTTTTGCGGCGGAAACGCTTGGCGTCGCAGTCCGCGCCGTGAGCGATCCGGTGCGTCACGGCAATGCGCCGACCAGCGCCCTTGCCGCCTATTCCGAATGCAACCTGCTGAGCACCGCCAACGTCTACGAGCTTCCCGCGCGCCATCTGGCCTGGGTGTCGCGCTGGGCGCGGCGCTGGGGCGCCAAACTGGCGCTGCTCAAAGCGCCGCCGGAGGACATTCGCAACCGTGCCGTGCCGCTTTGGGTGGACCTCGAATCGGAACGCCCGGCGAGCTACTACCCGCAGGCGTCGACCGGCAGCCGCTGGCTGGAAACCACGGAACTCAGAAAGAGCCTGGTAGCCCGCATAAACCTTCTGGAACAGGGTCGCGCGCCCGCCGAGCTGCAACTCGGCGACGACGTCACGCAACCGGCGGCGAGCCAGCTGTTGCAGCGGGTCCTGCAACGCTGGTGCAAGGGCGGCGTGCCGCGACGCCACGAGCGGCATGCCTCGAATGCCGCCTGCAGTTTCATTGCTGGATTCGACGCCGTGCATTACCACCTTGCGGGCCGTCAGGTGTTCCGCGCCCCTTCGCGTGACGACACGACCCTGCGCCGCGAACGCGAGGAATTCGAGACCTTCGGCGACCGCAGCCATCGCACCGGAAACAGCGCCGATACAGGCGATTCCCACATCGAAAGCTGGCAGGTGATGGATGACTGGCGCCTGCTCGACGAATCCGCCACCGGTCTGCGCATCACGCGGCCGCTCAAGGAGGGCGTGCGCATCGGCGCCGGCCTGGTGATTGCCGCGAAAACGGCGGACAGCCAGCGCTTCACACTGGGCAACGTGCGCTGGGCACTGCGCGAAGGCGACAATTCACTCGCGGCAGGTATCCAGCTGTTTCCGGGAGAGCCGCGTCCGATAGCGGTTCGCGTGGTGGATCCCGATGGCACCCGCGGCACCTGGCGTCAGGGCTTTCTGCTGCCGGCGCTTGCCGAGCTGAATGAACCGGCCAGTGTGGTGGTTCCTGCCGGCACCTTCCGCATCGATCGCAGCATCGAAGCCATGGTCGATGAACAGCCGAAGGCGTTGAAACTGGCCCGCGTCCTCGATCGCGGCATCGAGTTCGAGCGCTGCGCGTATCAGAACTGAACCCGGTGCGGTGGAAACACCGCGCTGAACGTCGAACCGTGGCCCTGTTCGCTTTCGATCTGCAGCACCGCCTGATGCCGCTCCAGCACATGCTTGACGATGGCCAGGCCGAGCCCGGTGCCGCCGGCTTCGCGTGAACGGCCGCGATCGACCCGGTAGAAACGCTCCGTGAGGCGGGGCAGATGCTCGCGGGCGATGCCGATACCGCTGTCGCGCACGGAAAACCGCCCGCCGGTCTGGCCTTCGGCACTCCAGCGCAGCACGATCTCGCCGCCGTCCGGAGTGTAGCGCACGGCATTTCCCGCCAGATTGGCAAACGCCGAACGCAACTCGCGGGCGCTGCCCAGCAAGCCCCGCGGCCCCTGGTTTTCCAGCGTGATGCGATGGCGTCCGGCCGACAGGGCTTCCACCTCGCGGCGGATATCGATGAGCAAGGCGGCGACATCGACGGGGTCTTCCAGCGGCGGCGGTGAATCGGTCTCCAGCGATGAGAGCGTCAACAGGTCGTCGATCAATTGTTGCATGCGCCGCGCCTGCTCGATGGCTGTCTGCAGGTAATGCGCGATCTCCTGCGGCGGTGTATCTGCGAGCGCCTCCTGCGCCGTTTCGACAAAGCCGAGCGTGACGGTCAGCGGCGTTTTCAGTTCATGGGAAACGTTGGCGACGAAGTCGCGTCGCATGGTGGCGAGCTTCTGCAGCTGCGTGACATCGCGCACCAGGAGCAGCGTGCGTCCGGCGGCGAAGGGGGCGGCCTGAACCTGCAGCGTGCGGCCCGGATTGCGCTGCGTGTGCAACTCGAGCGGCACGCCGCGATGGTCCGGACTGTCGAGATATTCGAGAAATTCCGGCTCGCGCAGCAGATGCGTGATGCGGCTGCCGGTATCGACCGAGCCCTTGAGTCCAAGACAAGCCTCAGCTTGCAGATTCATCCACTCGATGGCGCGGTGGCCGTCCAGAATCATCACACCATCGGGCAAAGCCTCGGCGGCGCGGCGGAAACGGTCCAGCTCCTGGGTCGCCTGCTCGCGTTCGGCACTGGCCAGGCGCCCGCGCCGGTGCAGGGCTTCGAAGACGGCGCCCCAGGCGCCGCTGGCGCTCGGCGTCGGCGTACCCAACGGACAGGCCGCCCAGTGGATCAGTCGCAGGACCATCCAGAGCTGGCGCAGGAAGAAGAAGGCGATGCTGCCGAACGCCATCAGTTCCGCGCCGGCCTCGCCCGCAGCAATCCAGCCGGCCAGCGTCGCCAGAACTACCGCCAGAACTGCCACCAGCAGCTCGGCCAGAACAGCGTTCACGTCGCCGAGATCCGGTAGCCGCTGCCGCGCACCGTCTGGATCAGACCGTCGTGTCCGCTGGCTTCAAGTGCAGCGCGCAGGCGGCGGATATGCACGTCCACCGTGCGCTCTTCGACAAAGACGTGGTCGCCCCACACCTGGTCGAGCAATTGCGAGCGGCCATGTACGCGCTCGGGGTGGGTCATCAGAAAATGCAGCAGGCGGAATTCCGTCGGACCGAGATTGACCTCCGCGTCGCCGGCGGTGATGCGATGGGTCGCCGGATCGAGCCGCAGGCCGCCGAGTTCGACCACGTCCTCGGTGGCCTCCGGCGCATGCCGGCGCAATACCGCCTTGATGCGCGCAAGCAGCTCGCGCGGACTGAAGGGCTTGGTCACGTAGTCGTCGGCGCCGAGATCGAGCGCCTCGATCTTGTCGCGCTCCTCGGCGCGAGCGGTGAGCATGATGATTGGCAGGCGCCGGGTTCGCGCCTCGCCGCGCAACAAGCGCGCCAGATCGACGCCGCTCATGCCCGGCAGCATCCAGTCGAGCAGCACCAGGTCGGGCAAGGCATCCTTAATCAGGCGCCGCGCGGTTTCGGCATCCGGCGCCAGTTGCACGACATGGCCGGCACGGCGCAGATTGACCTCGATCAGCAACTGGATCGTCGGCTCGTCTTCAACTACCAGAATGGTTGCGGACATGGGCTTACCGTGCAAAGGGACAAATCGCAGTCTATTGCGGCTTGATGACGGTTCCGTGACACGGGGCCGCCAGGCAGTGTGCGCTATGATAGCGGGCCCAATCAAGGAGCTGTAACCATGTCCGGTCTCGACCAGAAAACACCGATTCCCACCGAGATCACCCTGCACCAGAAATCCCGCACGCTCGAACTCAAGTTCGACGACGGCAGCCATTTCGAGCTGCCCGCCGAATTCCTGCGCGTGTGCAGCCCGTCCGCCGAGGTGCGCGGCCACGGCCCGGGGCAGGAAACGCTGCAAACCGGCAAGCGCAATGTCGAAATTACCGCCCTCGAGCCGGTCGGCAACTATGCCGTGCAGCCGACCTTCTCCGATGGCCACAACACGGGCATCTACTCGTGGGACTGGCTCTACCATCTCGGCGCCAACCATGAAACGCTGTGGGCGGAATACCTCGAACGGCTTGAAAGCGCCGGTGGCAGCCGCGATATTGACTCGACCACCAAGCCGCCGAAGTCGGGCGGTTGCGGCAGCCACTGAGCACCCAGACATCAGCGATGACAAAGACCCATTTCGGCTTCGAAACTGTTGACGAAAAAGAGAAGGCGCAGCGCGTAGCGGGCGTCTTTTCCTCGGTCGCGCAGAAATACGACGTGATGAACGACCTCATGTCGATGGGTCTGCACCGGCTGTGGAAGAAATTCACCATCGACATCGCTGCGCCGCGACCGGGTGAGCGCGTGCTCGACGTCGCCGGCGGCACCGCCGATCTTTCGTCGGCTTTTGCGCGCCGTGTTGGTGCTGCTGGTGAAGTCTGGCTCACCGATATCAACAACGCCATGCTTGGCGTCGGCCGCGACCGTCTGCTCGACGAAGGCGTGCTGGCGCCGGTGGCGCAATGCGACGCGGAAAAGCTGCCTTTCCCCGACGATCACTTCGATATCGTCACGGTAGCCTTCGGCCTGCGCAACATGACGCACAAGGACAAGGCGCTGCAGGAAATGCGCCGCGTGCTGCGCCCCGGCGGCCGGCTGCTGGTGCTGGAATTTTCCAAAGTGTGGAAACCGCTGGAAAAGGTTTACGATGCCTACTCCTTCAAGCTGCTGCCATGGCTGGGCGGAAAAATCGCGGGGGATGCCGAGTCCTACCGCTATCTTGCCGAATCGATCCGCATGCATCCGGACCAGGCCGCGCTCAAGGCCATGATGGAACAAGCCGGGCTGGAGCGTGTCCAAGTATTCAATATGACAGCCGGCGTCGTCGCGCTGCATCGTGGTTACAAGTTCTAACGAGGAGAAAGAATCAATGAAACGATTGGTGATTGCCGCCTTTGCTGCGGTGGTTGGTCTGGGCCTGATGGTTCCCGATGCGGAAGCAAGGCGCCTGGGCGGCGGCAGTTCGATAGGCATGAAGCGTCAGGCAACGCCCGCACCTGCTCCGACGATGGCCGGCAAGCCGGCAGCCGCTCCTGCTGCGGCTGCGCCCGCTCCTACCGCAGCCGCAAAGCCGGCCGGCATGAGCCGATTCCTCGGGCCCTTGGCCGGTCTCGCCGCAGGTCTTGGGATCGCTGCCCTGCTGTCGCACTTCGGTTTGGGTGAAGGCATGGCGAACATGTTGCTGATCCTGGCGCTGGTCATGGCGGCGGTTTTCGTCGTGCGCCTCTTGATGCGCAAGCGCGCGCCCGAAGCCGGCATGCAGTACGCCGGTGCCGGCGCGGGCAACGCAGCGCCGGCGAACTTCACGCCCGCTCAATTCGAAGGATCGGGAGTTACCGGAGGAGCGCAGGGCGCTGCTGCAACTGCTACGGCGGCGAACATTCCCGCCGGTTTCGACGTCGAAGGCTTCCTGCGCCAGGCCAAGCTCAACTTCGTGCGCCTGCAGGCAGCCAACGACCGCGGCGACATGGATGACATTCGCGAGTTCACCTCGCCCGAGATGTTCGCCGAGATCAAGATGCAGTATCAGGAGCGCGGCGGCCGTGCCCAGGAAACCGACGTCATGCAACTGAACGCCGAACTGCTCGAAGTGGCCAGCGAGGACAACCGCCACATCGCCAGCGTGCATTTCTCCGGCCAGCTGCGTGAAGACAACGGCGCGCCGGAAGCCTTCGCCGAAACCTGGCATCTGGTCAAGCCGACGGACGGCAGCCGCGGCTGGAACGTTGCCGGCATCCAGCAAGTCTGAGCTTTTCCATGCAAGCCCTGCCCGCGCCGCTGCAAGCAGCGATCAATCACCTGCTCGGGCAGGCTGCTTGGGCGCGCGAAAAGCTTGCGCCTTTCGCCGGGCATGCCGCGCTGATCAAGATGCCGCCTTTCGAGGCGGCTTTTTTGATCGGTGCCGATGGCTGCCTGTCGGCGCCGGCGCCGGAAGCCGAGCTGGAAGTCAGCATTTCGCTGCCCGCAGCAACTCCGCTGCTTGCCTTGCAGGGCAAGGATGCCGTCATGCGCGCCGCGCGCATCGAGGGGTCGGCCGAGTTCGCCGAGACGCTGGGTTTCGTCATTCGCAACCTGCGCTGGGATGCCGAGGAGGACCTGTCCAAGATCGTCGGCGACATTGCGGCGCACCGCATCGTTGCGGGCACGCGCGAATTCGCGGCCTGGCAGCAGCAGGCAGCAGGAAACCTCGCCGAAAACCTCGCCGAGTACTTCACCGAAGAGCAGCCGATGATTGCGCGTCGGGCTGACATTGCCGAGTTCTCGGCCGACATCGATCGCCTGCGCGACGACGTCGCGCGCCTTGAGAAGCGGGTGCAACGGCTGACTTGATCGCAGCCTGAAATATTTCTATTGGCCTGGCGTCGGCAGGCTGGGCACAATCCTTCCCCTCAACTTCCGGGAGGATGAAAAATGAAGAAATTCCTGCTTGCCGCCGCGACACTGATCGCCCCATTCGCCGCCACCCTGGCCCATGCCGGCGACGAAGCCCTGTTCGACGAAGCGCGCAAGGTGGCGACCACGCTGCCGCCGAAGCTTCTTACCGCGCTGCAGGAAGAAATTGCCAAGACCGGTGCCGAAGGTGCGATCTCCGTATGCAAGGACATGGCGCCGAAGATGGCCGGCGAAGTCTCGCAGCAGACGGGCTGGAAGATCAAGCGCGTCAGCCTCAAGGCCCGCAACGATGCACGGGCGATTCCCGATGCATGGGAAAAGGCCGCACTGGAAGACTTCGACAAGCGCGCAGCGGCAGGCGAGTCCCCCGCCAAGCTGGAAAAGGGCGAGAAGATCGGCAACGAGTACCGCTTCGTCAAGGCGCTGCCGGTCCAGGGTGTTTGCCTGAGCTGCCACGGCCCCGACGACAAGCTCAAGCCCGCCGTCAAGGCCGCGCTGGGTCAGCATTATCCCGGCGACAAGGCGACCGGCTACTCGGAAGGCCAGATCCGCGGCGTGATCAGCGTGCGCAAGGCACTCTGATCACGTGCTACTGGGCGGCTGTGCCGCCGCCCACTGCCTTGTAGAAGCTCGCCATGGTTGACAGCCACTGGCGCCGTACCGCCAGCGCCGACTGTTGTGCGGCAAAGGCTTCGCGCTGGGCGTCGAGCAACTCCAGATGGCTGGATACTCCAGCCTGATAGCGCGCATCGACGATCTTGAGGCGCTGGCTTTGCGCCGTGACATTGGCTTCCTGCGCCTGCAGCTGTTCCGCCAGCTGCTCGCGCGCAGCCAGGAGGTCGGCAATTTCGCGGAATGCCTGCTGGATCGCCTTCTCGTATTCGGCCACGGCGATGGTTTTGCGCGCCGTCGCCAGATCGACGTTGCCGCTGGTGCGGCCCGCGTCGAACAGAGGCAGGCGCAAGGCCGGGACAAAATTCCAGGCGCCGCTTCCGGCATCGAACAAACCGGTTAGTCCCCGGCTGGCCGTTCCGAGAGCGGCGGTCAACACGATCTTGGGCAAAAAGGCGGCACGTGCGGCGCCGATATTGGCGTTGGCCGCGATCAGCCTCTGTTCGGCGGCCAGGACATCGGGACGGGTGAGCAGAACTTCCGCCGGCACGCCGACGGCCACCTCGGCAACCAAGCCTGGCTGGGCCAGTCTTCCGCCCGTCACCTGTGCCGGCGACACGCCCACCAGAAGGCGCAAGGCGTTTTCTGCAGCCGCGTAGCTGCGCGCCAGGTTGGCTGTTTCGGCGCGCGCACTCTGGTAGGCACCGTCGGCTTGCAGGTAGTCGAGGTCGCCAGCCAATCCGACGTCACGACGGCGGGCGATCAGCGTGCGGGTTTCTTCGCGGCTCTTTGTGGTGGCCCGGGCCAGTTCGAGCCGCTCGCCAAGCTCCAGCAGGCTGAGCCAGGCGTTGGCTACGTCCGCGATCAGCGACAGGCGGAAGGCCTGGCGCGCGTAGTCGCTGGCAAGGAAGTTGGCGCGCCCGGCATCGTCAAGACTCTTCACCCGGCCCCAGAAATCCAGCTCGAACGCCGCGACGGCAAGATTGACGTCATAGCGCTGACTGTTCAGCTGGCGACCTGTGCTGGACAGGTCGGCAGGCGTCAGCGAAGCAGCGCGCTGAGCTCCAAGATCCAGCGTCGGGAAACGCTCGGCACGGGCAATGCCGGCCAGCGCGCGAGCCTCATCGACACGCGCCACGGCGACACGCATGTCGCGGTTGTGTTCGAGGGCGGCGGCAATCAGGTCTTGCAGGCGCGGATCGGGGAAGAATGCTTGCCAATCGGCGATGATCGCCGAGCTCTTCACCGTGTCGCCAGCGCCGGCGCGTTCCGTCCCTGCGGGAACCTTCACGGGCCAATCGGTCGGCACCGGGGCCTCGGGCCGCTGATAGTCGGGCGTAAAGGAGCAGCCGGCCAGAGCCAAGGCAATCGCCAGGGGAAGTGTCTTATGCATCATGCTTCTCCTCGTGGTGGCGCGAGTGACCGGGGAAGATCCGGCGCACCACCACGAAAAATACCGGGACCAGGAAGACCGCAAGCAGCGTGGCGGCGAACATGCCGCCGATCACGCCGGTGCCGATCGCGTGGCGGCTGTTGGCGCCGGCGCCGGTGGATACCGCCAGCGGCAGCACACCGAACATGAAGGCGATGGAGGTCATCAGGATCGGCCGGAAGCGCAGGCGACAGGCCTCGAGCGTGGCTTCGATCAAGTCCTTGCCCTGCTCCTGCAACTCGCGGGCGAATTCGATGATCAGGATCGCGTTCTTCGCCGAGAGACCGATGATGGCGATCAGGCCCACCTTGAAGTAAACGTCGTTGGGCAGTCCGCGCAGGCTTACGGCCACCACGGCGCCGAAGATACCCAGCGGCACCACCAGCATGACCGCGAAGGGAATCGACCAGCTCTCATAGAGCGCCGCAAGGCAGAGGAAGACCACGATCAACGAGACTGCGAACAGGAAGGGCGCCTGCGTGCCCGAGAGCCGCTCCTCGTAGGAGCTGCCCGACCATTCGAAACCGATGCCGGGCGGCAGTTTGCTCGCGACATCCTCCATCGCCAGCAGGGCCTCGCCAGTCGATCGACCCGGCGCCGGATTGCCGGCAATCTTCATCGACGGCAGCCCGTTGTAGCGGTCGAGTTTGGGGCTGCCGATGATCCATTGCGCCGTGGCGATCTCGGCGAGCGGAATCATGTCGCCCCGCGCATTCTTGACCGGCAGGCGCAACAAATCCTCGGGTGTGCGCCGGGTATCGGCCTCGGCTTGCATCTGCACGCGCAGGATGCGGCCCTCACGCACGAAGTCGTTGATGTAGGCCGTGCCCAAGGTCGCCTGCAGCGTGTCATTGAGGTCGCCCAGATCGATGCCGAGTGCCCGTGCCTTGATCCGGTCGACGGTGAGGTAGACCTGCGGACCGGCTTCCTGGCCTTCGGGCCGCACGCCGGCCAGCGCCGGGTTCTGGCCAGCGAGGCCGAGCGCCATGTTGCGTGCTTCGAGCAGCTTGTCGCGGCCCAGACCGCCGCGATCCTGCAGGCGGAAATCGAAGCCGCCAACGGCAGCCAGCTCGGGAATCGGCGGCACGTTGATGGCGAAGATCATCGCCTGCTTGATGCGGAAGAAAGCCATGTTGGCGCGCTGCACCACCGATTCGGCGCTGTTTTCCTTGTCCGGCCGCTCGTCCCAGCTCTTGAGGCGGACGAAGGCGATGGCGGCGTTCTGGCCGCGCCCGAAGAAGGAGAAGCCGAGCACGCCGATCACGTGGGCGACTTCCTTCTGCGCGAGATAATGCTTCTCGACGGTTTCCAGAACTTCAAGGCTGCGCTCGCGCGTCGCTCCGGCCGGCAGCTGGACGATGCTGAGAAAGTAGCCCTGGTCTTCGCTGGGCAGAAAACTGCCGGGCAGCTTGGTAAAGAACCAGCCGGTGGCCCCCAGAATCGCGGCATAGACGATCAGCCAGCGACCGGGCCTGCCGAGCATGCGGCGCGTGGTACCGATGTAGCGACGGACCGTAGCGGCGAAGAAACGGTTGAACCAGCCGAAGAAGCCGCTGTGCGGCAGCACATCGTCCGCTCCCGGCTCATGCTTGAGGATGCTGGCGCAAAGTGCCGGCGTCAGGGTCAAGGCCATGAAGGCCGAGAATCCCATGGTCAGTATCAGGGTCACGGCGAACTGGCGGTAAATCGCACCCACCGAACCGCCGAAAAACAGCAGGGGCACGAATACCGCCGTCAGCACCACCGTGATGGCGATGATGGCATTGATGATCTGGCCCATCGCCTTGCGCGTTGCGTCGCGCGGGCTGAGTCCTTCCTCGCTCATGATGCGTTCGACGTTCTCGATCACGACAATGGCATCGTCCACGACAATGGCGATCGCCAGCACCATGGCAAACAGCGTCAGCACGTTGATCGAGTAGCCGAGTACGTAGAGGCCGATCATGGCGCCGAACAGGGAGACCGGCACGACCACGGCAGGAATGAAGGTGGCGCGAACGTTTTCGAGGAACAGATACATCACCAGCACGACCAGAATCATGGCTTCGATCAGGGTCTTGACCACTTCGCGGATCGAGATGTCAACGAAGGTCGAGGTGTCGTAGGGAACCATCCAGGAGATGCTGGGCGGAAAATATTTGGCCAGTTCGGTCATCCGGGCGTTGACCGCCTTTGCCGTGTCGAGTGCGTTGGCACCCGGCGCCATGCGCACGGCAATCGCCGCGGTGGGCTGGCCGTCGACGCGGGCGGCGATGTTGTAGTCCTGCGCACCGAGCTCGACGCGGGCGACATCCTTGACCCGCACCGTGGCGCCGCGTCCGTCGCTGCGGATAATGACGTTGCCGAATTCTTCGGGAGTCGCCAATCGTCCCTGGGTGATGATGGTGGCGGCATATTCCTGGCCGGGCGCGGCGGGCACTTGGCCGAGCTCGCCGGTGGCGATCTGGGCGTTCTGTGCGCGCACGGCCTTGGCGACGTCGGCCGGGGTCAGGCCGAAAGC
>DAIOGL010000065.1:6962-10702 GCA_036745235.1 Sulfuritalea sp. | reverse complement strand
CCAGCCGCCGTCTTCCATGGACTTGAGCAGGTCGGCCGACGCCGACCAACCGCCCCCCGGATCGCTCCAGGCCAGACGGGTCAGCAGGCCGCGGCGCGCCAGATTTCCCTGTTCGAAGATGCGCGTCGATGCCGCCGTTGCACCCGCCACAGCCGCGGCCGGAACACCCGGCAAGCCGAGCAATGTGCGACGTTGTGCGGCCTGCCGCGCCAGACGCTGCCAGTCCGCCGCTGCCGGCGCGGTGCCGTCCCACCAGAGTTCTCCCAAGACCGAGAGGCCTTCCGCCGTGGTCCAGGTGCCGCCGACCAGCGCCTTGCGTGGCGCCGCTATGGTTTCGGTGACAAGGGCGCGGTCGGCGCTCAGCAGGTCTGCCACCGATGCAGTGTCCGCCAGCGGCAGGCGCCGCTCGCCGCGGTGCTGGGTCAACAGCGAGGCATGAATTTCGAGCGCGTCGCTGGGCACCATGGCCGCCGCCGCGCCCAATTCCAGTCCGTAGCGGTTCGAATTGCGCAGCACGCCGTGCAAATCCGCCGCCCCGGCGCGGCGATAGAGCTTCAGCGCTACCGAGCCATCCTCGCGCGCCTCGCCCCGCCGCTGATGGCCCGGATTGGCGATCACGACGGACCACGCGCCATCGACCGAAAAATTGTCCCAGCTCAGCATCGGGATGCCTTCGAGTTGCGCCGGCATGACCTGCAAACGGCTTTCGCGCTGCAGGACATCGATCGGCCGGAACGCATAGGCGACGTCGCCGGAGAGCACTTTCTTGCCGACCGTGAAGCGCTCGCCGCCGACGCTGAAATCGGCATAGGCCTCGTTGGCGACAAATCGCCCGTCCGGCCTGGCGCCTTCCCGCCCCGACTCGGTGGCGGTGAGCAGCAGCGACACCGGTCCGGCGCGTCCGCGCAATTCCTGTTCGATGCGATAGCGGTCGCGGCCGAAACTGGTCAGATCGAGTCCCGCCGCGAACGGGCTGTCGCGCCGCAACTCGTGCCCTTCGGCGACAAGTCGCGTAGTCCAGCCGAAATCCGCCGCGCCGTCTCCGGCCCCTGCCTGCAGGGACAGCGCGACGCCCAGCGTGGCGGCCAAACCCTGCAACAGTCGGCGCTGGCGATACGGCGGTTTCATTGCGTCACGTCCGCCCGCACCAGGAAGGCGGGATTGAAGTAATCGTCGGAGAGCATTCTGTCGGTGCGCGACAGGTAGTGCACTTCGGTCGAGCGATCCTTCTGCAGGTGATCGATCAGGGTCATCACCGTCACCTGCTTGCGGCCCTCGACGTCGCCCAACTGGAAGCGGGCCAGCTTGGCGAGCTTGTCCGAGGCGACGTACAACTCGGCCTGTACCGGATGATGGTCCTTCTTCGCCAGATACAGCACGATGCGCGGATAGCTGACGCCCTTGCGCTGACCGACGAGATCCAGCTTGAGGCAGGGCACGCCGTCGATGACCTCCTCGCCAACCTGCTGGCCGTCGTAATCCTCGCCCCAGGTCATGGTTGCTACATCGCCGGTCGAAGCTTCGCCGAGCAGCTTCTGCATGGCCGTGATGCGCAGGGGACGCTGACTGGAGGGCATCATCAGCCAGTAGTCGTCGCCCAGCATCAGCATCTTCTGCCCGCGCTCGGTCGCGGTGCGGAACAGCACCAGCGAGCGGCGGCCGGGCTTCAGATACACGGCGTACTGCCGCGTCTTGTCCGGCACGCCGGCCTTGAAAGTGCGCACCTCGGTTTCGACGCGACCCGACTCCATGGCCAGTCGATAGGCATCGGCCTGCCTGAGCAGGGATTTCACCTTGCCGTCGTCCGCCGCCGCGGCGGCGAGACTGGCTGACGCAAGAGCCAGCAAAACAAATCGCTTAAACATGAGCGAGAGCCTCCGTAACGGGTTTGCGGGCGGCGCGGCTGCTGACCAGCCAGGCAGCGCACGCGGCGAGAACAATGACGACCAGGGTGACCGCGCCATACAGCGGCGGCGAAAAGCTGAGCAGCAACGGATAACCGGCAGAGCGTCCCGGTGGCGGCGGCATCTCGATTCCGGCAAACAGCAGGAACAGCGTGGCGACGCCGGCCAGCACCATTCCGAGCAGCGCCCCGGCGCCGCCGATGACCATGCCTTCGAGCACGAAGTTGCGCACGATCTCCGCAGGCAGCGTGCCGATGGCGCGCAGCGTGCCGATCTCCCGCGTCCGCTCGACCACGGCCATGCCCAGCGTGTTGCTCATGGCGAACAGCACGATGCAGATCATGATCACGCCGAGGATGCCGAAGATGCGGTTGTAAAGCGCACGCACGGCCTGGTAGAACACCGCCAGATCGCGCCAGGTCTTCACCGCCAGCCCGGGCTGCATTTCCCTGACGCGTGCGGCGATGGCCCCGGTGTCCGCCGTTTCCTTGAGGTAGATCGACAGGGTGCCGACCTTGTCGCTGAGCAGCAGCTTTTGCACCGCGGCCAGGTCGGCCAGTACCAGGCGGCGGTCGATCTCCGGCACGCCGACGCTGGCGATGCCGCTGACCAGAACATCCACCGCGTTCAGGTTGCCTTCGGTGGTGGTAGCGAGCAGGGTCAGCGAGCTGCCGACCTTGGCCTTCATCAGGTGGGCCAGCTCATTGCCGATGACCACTTCCGGCTGCGGCGCATTGGTGGCGGGAGGCTGCCCGGCGATAAAGTTCATCTGCGGGCCGCGCAGGCGGAAATCGATTTCGGGAACGACGCCGCTGCCGACGAACACCGCCGACTTGTCACCGTTGGAAATCAGCCCGGAGAACTGCATGCGCGGCGCCACGGCGCGGACGCCAGGCAGTGCGGCGAACTTCGCCGCCAGCGCGGCCGAATCCGCCAGGCCATGCTGCAAGGGTACGTCCTCGTCGCCGTCGAAGCCGCGGGCATGGGCGACCACGACATGGCCCGTATCGCGCGCCGTCATTTCCTCCAGCGACTGGTAGGTAAAGAGCGCAAAGCCCCCGCTGCCCAGCACCGCCGCCGTTCCCAGCGCCGTGATCAGCATCGCGGTCAGCGAACGCCGGCGGTTGCGCATGACGTTCTTCCAGGCGAATATCAGCCACTTCATTGCAGTTCTCCATCCATCAGGTGCAGCACGCGGTCGCAGTGCGAGCTCATGCGCTCGTCGTGGGTAGCCACCACCACTGACGCATTGCGCTCGTGCGCCAGTTCATGCAGCAGGTCTACGATCTGCCGCGCCGTGGTCGAATCGAGATTGGCCGTCGGCTCGTCGGCGATCACCAGCGCCGGCGACTTGACCAGGGCGCGGGCGATCGCCACGCGCTGCCGCTGGCCGCCCGACAGCGCGTCGGGCAGACGGGCGGCAAACGCCTCCAGGCCGACGCGCTGCAGTGCCGTCATGACCTGCTCGCGCCGCGCCGCCGGCGGAACCCCGAGCAGCATCAGGGGGTACTCGACGTTGTCGAATACCGTCATTACCGGCACCAGATTGAAGCCCTGGAAAATGAAGCCGACTTTCTCCCGGCGCAGGCCGGTCAGGCCGATTTCATCGAGGCCGTTGATCGCCGTGCCGCAGAGCTCGCGGCTGCCGGCGTCCGGCGCATCGATCAGGCCGCAGAGGTTCAGCAACGTGCTCTTGCCGCTGCCGGAGGGACCGGTCAGGGCGACCATTTCGCCGCTCGATACGTCCAGGCTGACGCCTTTCAGCGCTTCGACGCTGGCCTCGCCCACGCGGTAGCTCTTGCGCAGTCCGGCCAGGCGCAGGGTGCAGGGTTCCGG
>DAIOGL010000065.1:0-6862 GCA_036745235.1 Sulfuritalea sp. | reverse complement strand
GGGCGACGGGCGGGCTTGCCATGGCGACGCCCGGGAAAACCAACAGGGCCAGCAGCAACAGCCGGCAGCGGGAAACGATGGATTGCATGATGGGACCTCTCCGTTTGGTTGAAAGTGAGGCCATGCTAGGAAGCGGCAGAGGAGCCGTCAGCCGGTTTGGGACGAATTGCAGAAAGCGCGGTGTGAATGGCTTGAAAGGGCGATGAACGGTCTTGAAATTTCCCTGCCGGCGCTCATGTAGTGGCGAAGGCCTCCCCTTGACCGGGGCCGCAACCGAAAAGGAGATTGAAATGAGCAACTTGATCCGCCGCGATCCTCTCGATGACTTGTTCCGGGGCTTTTTCGTGCGCCCGGTCGAGTTCGAATCGCAAGCCGATGCACCTGCAGTAAAGATCGATGTGAAGGAACAGGAGAAGAGCTACCTGGTCCATGCCGAAATTCCCGGCGTGAAGAAGGAAGACATCCACGTTTCCGTCGATGGCGCCGTCGTCTCCATCAGCGCCGAGCGCCGCGAGGAAAAGGACGTCAAGGAAGGCGAAAGGGTGCTGCGCACCGAGCGCTACTTCGGCAAGGTTTCGCGCAGCTTCCAATTGGCGCAGGAAATCGACGAAGCGCAAGTGACGGCCAAATACACCGATGGCGTTCTCGAACTGACGCTGCCGAAGAAGGCCGCCACCCAGGCGCGCAAGATCACCATCCAGTAGCCGGCAACAGTCGGCGCTGGTGCTACGGCGACCTGACTCGCCGGGACAAACCTTGAACGGGGCAACCGCCGAGATCTCGACGGCTTGCCCTGTTTCTTTTTGGGCCGGTAGAATGGGCGAAGTTATCACTTGCTCTCGCCGATACCCATGACCGAAAAGCTCGCACCTGTTGCCAAAGCCGGCGTTCTGGCCGAAGCCCTGCCCTACATCAAACGTTTTCATGGCAAGACCATCGTCGTCAAGTACGGCGGCAACGCCATGACCGACGAACACCTCAAGCAGTGTTTCGCGCGCGACGTGGTCCTGCTCAAGCTGGTCGGCATGAACGTTGTCGTAGTGCATGGCGGCGGACCGCAAATCGAGAACCTGCTCGCCCGCGTCGGCAAGAAGGGCGAGTTCGTCCAGGGCATGCGCGTGACCGACGCCGAAACCATGGATCTGGTCGAAATGGTGCTCGGCGGGCAGGTCAACAAGGAAATCGTCAACCTGATCAATCAGCATGGCGGCAAGGCCGTGGGCCTGACCGGCAAGGACGGCAATTTCATCCGCGCCAAGAAGCTGATGATGGAAAACAAGGATGCGCCCGGCGACCTGATCGACATCGGCCAGGTCGGGGACATCGTTTCCATCGACCCCAGCCTTATCGCCCTGCTCGATACCGGCGCCTTCATCCCGGTAATCGCGCCGATCGGCGTCGGCAGCGAGGGCGAAACCTACAACATCAATGCCGACGTCGTCGCCGGCAAGATCGCCGAAGTGCTGAAGGCGGAAAAGCTCGTTCTGCTGACCAATACTCCGGGAGTCCTGGACAAGGCCGGCAATTTGCTGACCGGCATCACGCCCAGGCAGATCGACGACATGGTGGCGGACGGCACACTTTCCGGCGGCATGCTGCCCAAGATCAGTTCGGCGCTGGATGCGGCGCGCGGCGGCGTGAAGAACGTGCACATCATCGATGGCCGCGTCGAGCACGCGCTGTTGCTGGAAATTCTGACCGACGAAGGCGTCGGTACCTTGATCAAATCAAAGTGAAGCTGCCATGAACGAAGCCCGCGCCGCCAAAGTTGGTGAGAAGAAGCTCCTGATCCTGCAAACCATTGCCGAGATGCTGGAACGTCCGGCAGTTGAGAAAGTCACGACGGCCCTGCTGGCCAAACAGCTCGATGTCTCCGAGGCGGCCCTCTACCGCCATTTCGCCAGCAAGGCGCAGATGTACGAGGGCCTGATCGAGTTCATCGAGAGCGGCGTGTTTTCGGTGATCACCCAGATCGAGGCGGTTGAGGAATCGGGCCTCAAGCAGGCCGAGGCCATCGTCGCTTCGTTGTTGCGCTTTGCGCAGAAAAATCGCGGCCTGACGCGGGTACTGGTGGGCGACGCGCTGGTGCACGAGAACCCGCGTCTGCAGGCGCGCATCAACCAGTTGCTGGGCCGCATCGAATCGACGCTCAAGCAGTGCCTGAAAGTGGCGTCCGCGCAAGGTGCGCTGGCGGCGGAGCACGACTTCGGCGCCCATGCCGACCTGCTGCTTTGTTACACCCTGGGCCGCTGGCAGCGCTTCGTCAGAAGCGGCTTCAAGGATGATCCGCTGGCGAACTGGCCGGCGCAGTGGCCGATACTAGCGCGGTGATCGCCGGGATCACCGCCGTCAGGCCAGCGCCGACTGTTGCTCAACCCTTCAGCAGTGTCGCCGCCTCCAAAGCGAAGTAGGTCAGGATGCCGTCGCAGCCGGCGCGCTTGAAGCCGAGCAGGGCTTCCATCATCACCGCGTCGTGTGCCAGCCAGCCGTTCTGCGCGGCGGCCTTCAACATCGCGTATTCGCCGCTGACCTGATAGGCATAGGTCGGCACGCCGAATTCGTCCTTGACCCGGCGCACGATGTCCAGATACGGCATGCCGGGCTTGACCATCACCATGTCGGCGCCTTCATCGAGATCCAGCGCCACTTCGCGCAGCGCCTCATCGGTGTTGGCCGGGTCCATCTGGTAGGTGTACTTGTTGCCCTTGCCCAGATTGCCGGCAGAGCCTACCGCGTCGCGGAAGGGCCCGTAGAACGCGGACGCATATTTCGCCGAATAGGCGAGGATGCGGGTGTGGATCAGCTTTTCGGCATCCAGCGTCGCACGAATGCGCCCGATGCGGCCGTCCATCATGTCCGACGGTGCCACCACATCGGCGCCTGCGCGAGCGTGGCAGAGCGCCTGCTTCGCCAGAGCCTCCAGCGTCTCGTCGTTCATCACGTAGCCGCGCGGATCGGCCGGATCGATCAAACCGTCCTGACCATGGCTGGTGTAGGGATCGAGAGCAACGTCGGTAATCACGCCGAGTTCGGGAAACTCCTGCTTCAGGCGCGCCACCACGGTCGGCACCAGACCCGCCGGATTCCAGGCCTCTTCCGCCCCCGGAGTCTTCCTGCTGCCATCCACGACGGGGAACAGCGCCAAAGCCGGTACGCCGAGCCTCAGGGCCTTTTCGGCGACCGGCAGCAAGCGATCCAGCGACATGCGCTCGACGCCGGGCATCGAAGCCACCGCTTCGGTGCGGCCCGCGCCTTCAAGGACGAAGACCGGATAAATGAGATCGTCGGCCGTCAGTGTGTGCTCGCGCATCAGGCGCCGCGAAAAATCGTCGCGACGCATGCGACGCATCCGTGATCCGGGAAATACACCTTTTGGAATCATTGGTTTAGCCTTGCAGATATTTTCAAAATTACTTGAACTTTAACGTACGGTACCTATCATAGATGACAGATGGCGGTGGACGCCCGTCCCCGTTGTCTCCCGCTTCACCTCCCTGAGCGGGTACCTTGAACACTTCAAGGTGTTTTGCCCTCGACCTTCTCCCCTTTGGTCGAGGGCATTTGTTTTTGGCTGCGCCGAGAACAAATGCCCCCTGAGCGGCTGATGCACTCGCTTCGTCAATCTGCAGATTCCGCGTCTTCGTCGCCCTTCAGCCAACTGCCGACCACCTTTTCTGCTTCTTCCATTCCGGTCTTCTTCAGGCTGGAAAACATTTGGACGGTTATTTGCTCGCCGAAGTCCGCAAGCGCGGCCCGCGTTTCCTTCAATGTTTTGGTCTGCTCCTGACGCGTGAGCTTGTCCGACTTCGTCAGCAGGCAATGGATCGGTCGACCGGTCGAACCGAACCAGCCGATCATCTTCCAGTCGAGCTCGGTCAGCGGCCGGCGCGCGTCCATGATCAGCACCAGCCCGACCAGATTGGCGCGACGGGTCAGATAGTGTTCCAGCAGTCCCTGCCATTGCAGGCGCACCGCCAGCGGAACCTGGGCATAGCCGTAACCGGGCAGATCAACCAGGGCCGCGCCGTTTCTCATGCGAAACAGGTTGATCAGCTGGGTTCGGCCCGGTGTCTTGGAAACGAACGCGAGCCGCGTATGCCCCACCAACGTATTGATCGCACTTGATTTTCCGGAATTGGACCGGCCGGCAAAGGCGATCTCGGCGCCCACCGGCGGAGGCAAGCCGTTGGGCTGGGCTACGGAAATTTCGAAGCTGGCGTGGCGGAACAAGGACATGGGAAATGCTTCACAGGTGCGTCGCCGGCAGGGGCTGACGTGGAGAAATCGGGAGAGCTGGGATAGAATATCAGGTTTACAATTTCCGAATCCTGCAGTTTCCGAGGAGTTTTTGTTCATGAAGCGTTCCCTGCTCAGTTGTCTAACGTCCCTCCTGTGCGCGATCACTGCTTTCGGCGCTCAGGCGGCCGATGACCACAAGACAGCCCCAAAAGGAGATGCCGCGCGCGGCCAAGCCGTGGCCACAACCGTTTGCGTGGCCTGCCACGGCCCCGACGGCAACAGTCCGCTGGCAGCCAACCCCAAGCTCGCGGGACAGCACCCCGAGTATCTGTTCAAGCAGATGCGGAACTTCAAAGCCGCCGACGGCAAGCAGCCGGAACGCGTGAATGCGATCATGAACGGCATGATCGCCGCTTACGACGAAGGCCAGATGCGCGATCTCTCGGCCTATTTCGCATCGCAGGCGCAGAAGGGCGAAACGGCAAAGAATCGCGAAACCATCGAACTGGGCCAGAAGCTGTATCGCGCCGGCGACCAGGCCAAGGGCCTGCCGGCCTGCGCGGCATGTCACGGCCCGGCCGGTGCCGGCATTCCCGCACAGTATCCGCGCATCGGTGGCCAGTTCCCCGAATACCTGGAAGCCCAGATGAAGAGTTTCCGCGATGGTGGCCGCGCCAACGACCCGAACAAGATGATGCGCATGGTCGCGCTGAAAATGACCGACGCGGAAATCAAGGCTGTGGCCGACTACGTCGCAGGCCTGCGCTAGGAAAGCTTGCTGCAATGAGGGCGGCGCCGGAGGAATCCGGCGCCGCCCTTTGTTTTGGCCGTCGCATCGGTCTCGTCGCGACTCAGCCGATGCCAGGATGGAGTGAGCTTCCCCGGGTGAAGCGGGGCGTCACGATCCCGGCGACGCCAACGCCCCGTTCATGAGCGCCGGAAACTCTTCGTTGATATAGGCCGCGTATTCCCGGTCGCCGTTGAGGACGTGGCGGACGAACCATATCTCGAAGAAGCCGACCAGGCTCTCGCCCGATGCCTTGTTGCGCAACTGGTCTTCCAGCTCATCGATCTGCTGCAGGAGTCTCCCGTGCGACTCGCCGTGCTCGACGCGGTCCGGATAGCGAAGGATTTCCAGCAGGGCCTCCTCGACCTCGAGGTGGAACTTCAGGGCCTCCGCGAGTTGCATCACGAAGAAATGCAGGATATGCCACGGGTCGCGTTTTGCCATCGAATTTTCGATCGCAAGCAGATGCTCGAAAATCTTCTTGTGCTGATTGTCGATGGCTTCGATGCCGATCGCGAAACTGTCATCCCACTTCATCACGCCTTCCTTCCCGGCGGCGGACAGGCGCTGCTCCTGTAATACACGTGCACTGCAGATCCTCGCTCATGACGGGGCGCGGGGTGTCGGCGCCGCCTTCATGCATTGTGGATTGAATTTAGTTGAGATGTCAAATTTTACCGCTATGGCCGGCAGACTCGCGACGCGCCCCAGCGCCGGATTGCCACTACTTCAGCCGGCCGCCGCTGACGCGCACGATGCCGGCGAGATCGCGGTGCTGCTCGATGTCGGACAGCCCCGCCGCCGCAAGCAGTTCACGCACCGCCTCGGCCTGATCGTAGCCGTGTTCCAGCCAGAGCTGTCCGCCCGGCGCCAGGTGTGCGGGCGCGGCGGCAACGATCTCGCGAATCGCGTCCAGTCCGTCCGCACCGCTGGACAACGCCGCGGCCGGTTCGTGGCGCAGATCGCCGGCGGCGAGATGCGGATCGCCCCCGGCAATGTAAGGCGGGTTGGCCACGATCAGGTCGAATCTATCACCAGCCAATTGATCGAACCAGTGGCTTTGCAGCAAACGCAATTTGGCGCCGAGTCGTTCTGCGTTTTCCCGCGCTACCGCCAGCGCGGCCGCAGAGGCATCCACGGCGCTGACCTGCGCTTGCGGGATTTCCAGCGCCAGCGTGATCGCGATGCAACCGCTGCCGGTGCCAAGATCGAGAATTCTCGCCGTAGCGCCAGCGCCGACTACTGACAGGGCAATTCCGACCAGCAGTTCAGTCTCCGGGCGCGGGATCAACACGGCAGGCGAGACCGCAAACTCGCGGCCGAAAAATTCGCGGCGCCCGACGAGATAGGCCACTGGTTCGCCGCCGGCACGCCGGGCCACCAGCGACGCAAAGGCAAGTAGCTCGTCTTCCTGGAGCGCCTGATCGTCATGGGCAATCAGCCAGGCCGCCGGGCGGCCAAGCACATGCCCCAGCAGCAGGCGCGCCTCGCTTGCCGGCAGCTTTCCGCGCGCCGCCGTTAGCGCTGCAGCCACTGTGGTCATTCCGAAAGCGCCGCCAGCAGTTCCGCCTGATGCTCGGCCGTCAAGGCGCCGACCAGTTCGTCGAGGTCGCCGTCCATGATGGCGTCTATCTTGTACAGCGTCAGATTGATGCGGTGGTCGGTAATCCGCCCCTGCGGAAAATTGTAGGTGCGGATGCGCTCGGAACGGTCGCCGGAACCGATCAGCGATTTCCGCTGCGAGGCGATCTTCTGCTGCTGTTCGCGCTGCTTGGCGTCGTTGATCCGCGCCGCCAGCACCGACATCGCCTGCGCCTTGTTGCGATGCTGCGAACG
>DAIOGL010000064.1:8297-10723 GCA_036745235.1 Sulfuritalea sp. | reverse complement strand
CCTGACCAGATTTAAATCGGCACGCCCGAACAGCATTCACCCGGTGCGGACAGCTACCCATGACAAACACCTCCATTTGCCATCGGAATTGCGTAAGTCTGGCTGGACGCCAGCCCCATGTCCTCTTCGATCTGCTCCCAGATGAACAGGATCTTCCGGCCACCAAATGGGCGGATGTAGTGCTTGCCTTCGAGAAGGACGCTGTCCTTGAGGCGCTCGCGGATAGTGCGGGAGTCGTATTTGATGCGTTCTGACAACTCGTCGGTTGTCAGATAGGTGGAAACTCGGACTGCCATAGCGTGATCTCCGTATGATTTAAAAAGCTCCGAAGACATTCGGTACGCACACAGAAGCCGCGTTTTGCACACTGGATGTTCATTCGTAGAGCAAATATATCATGAAGAAATCTTTTTGCAACTTATTTGTTACATCTGATTTAATGGAGTCTTCTTTGAGGCACCCATGATCCGATTTAGGCTTAGCGAATTAATCGCCGACAAACAATTCAGGGAGGGGCGGCGAATCACCCTGATTGAGATTGCGGCAGCGACAGGTATCAACCGTATGACCCTGTCACGCATGCTCAACACAAAGGGGTACAACACGGTAACGGACAACCTAGACCGTCTTTGCCAGTATTTCAGCTGCCAAGTAGGTGAATTGGCCGTGCATATTGCTGACGAGGGTCGTAGCGACCCCGATTCCTAGCAAATTGCAGCGAGAATCGAGCTAGACCACCCCCTGTAGGGCACCAAAGGCGATCCGGTTAGCCGAAATTGGGCACGGCCTTCAACCTAGAAAATACCGAAGGTCAAAAACACAGCCCGCAATGAATTCCCGAATTTGGCGTGGGCACAACTTGGGCACGGCGTGGGCACAGAATGGGCACGGAGGCTTCTGACATGCCAAAGCAATAAGGCCAACCACCGTTAAGTGATTGGCCTTACTGGGTGAATCTTGGTTGCGGGGGCAGGATTTGAACCTGCGACCTTCGGGTTATGAGCCCGACGAGCTGCCAGACTGCTCCACCCCGCGTCAGAGAACGGCGATTATAGATGGAATTGCGGCAGTGCGCAACGCAATTGCCGGAAATAGATATAATGCTTGGCTTCCGAGGAGCGCTGCAAGGGTAGTTTCCACTTACCCCCCAGGCTCGGACAATTTTCAAACTGCGCTCACCTAACCCGTACCGGGCAGGGTGAGTTCGCCTCCCTCCCGGTCACAGTTCAAGGAGCTTTCATGAACGCTGTGACTGACAAAAAAGATTACGTAATCGCCGACCTCGGCCTGGCCGACTGGGGCCGCAAGGAAATCCGCATCGCCGAGACGGAGATGCCGGGCCTCATGGCCATCCGCGAGGAATTCGCCAAGGCCCAGCCGCTCAAGGGCGCGCGCATCACCGGCAGCCTGCACATGACGATCCAGACCGCGGTGCTGATCGAGACGCTGACCGCGCTGGGCGCCGAAGTGCGCTGGGCCTCCTGCAACATCTTCTCGACCCAGGACCATGCCGCTGCCGCCATCGCCGCCGACGGCGTGGCCGTGTTCGCCGTCAAGGGCGAGTCGCTGGTCGACTACTGGGATTACACCCACCGCATTTTCGAATGGCCGGATAACGGCTACTCGAACATGATCCTCGACGACGGCGGCGACGCGACGCTGCTGCTGCATCTGGGCAGCCGCGCCGAGAAGGACATCTCGGTGCTGGACAAGCCGGACAGCGAGGAAGCCACCGTGCTGTTCGCCTCCATCAAGGCCAAGCTCGCCCAGGACAAGACCTGGTACTCGACCCGCCTGGCGAAGATCAAGGGCGTGACGGAAGAAACCACCACCGGCGTGCATCGCCTGTACCAGATGCACGAGCGCGGCGAGCTGAAGATCCCCGCGATCAACGTCAATGATTCGGTGACCAAGTCGAAGTTCGACAACCTCTACGGCTGCCGCGAATCGCTGGTGGACGGCATCAAGCGCGCCACCGACGTCATGATCGCCGGCAAGGTCGCGCTGATCGCCGGCTATGGCGACGTCGGCAAGGGCTCGGCCCAGGCCATGCGTGCGCTGTCGGCGCAGGTATGGGTCACCGAGATCGACCCGATCTGCGCGCTGCAGGCGGCGATGGAAGGCTACCGCGTCGTGACCATGGACTACGCCGCCGACAAGGCCGACATCTTCGTCACCTGCACCGGCAACGTGCACGTCATCGACCACGACCACATGGCGAAGATGAAGGACCAGGCCATCGTCTGCAACATCGGCCACTTCGATTCCGAGATCAACGTCGCCTCGCTCGAGAAGTACAAGTGGGAGGAAATCAAGCCGCAGGTCGACCACGTGATCTTCCCCGACGGCAAGCGGATCATCCTGCTGGCCAAGGGCCGCCTGGTCAACCTCGGTTGCGGCACGGGGCATCCGAGCTACGTGATGTC
>DAIOGL010000064.1:5397-8197 GCA_036745235.1 Sulfuritalea sp. | reverse complement strand
TGATCAACGCCGTGGTCCGGCCCGTGCTGGTGCTGCTGACGCTGCCGGTCACGCTGCTGACGCTGGGGCTGTTCATCTTCGTCATCAACGGCCTCATGTTCCTGCTGGCGGCATGGCTGATCGAGGGCTTCGTGGTGGGCGGAATCTGGTCCGGAATTTTCGGCTCGGTGGTGTACAGCCTGATCTCCTGGGCGCTTACGCAACTGTTGCTGAACTCGCCCCGTTCATGAACGCAGCAGACGACAAGCATTCAGGAAACCAGAATGACTTTTGAACTATCCATCGAGTTTTTCCCGCCGCAAACCAGCGAGGGTATGGAAAAGCTGCGCACCACGCGCGGCCGGCTCGCGGTGCTGAAGCCCGAGTTCTTTTCCGTCACCTACGGCGCCGGCGGTTCGACGCGCGAGCGCACGCTGGCCACGGTGATGGAAATCGCCGCCGAAGGCCACAATGCCGCGCCGCATATCTCCTGCATCGGTTCGACGCGCGAGGGCATCCGCGAGATGCTGGCCATTTTCATCGAGCGCGGCATCCGCCGCATCGTCGCCCTGCGCGGCGACCTGCCTTCGGGCATGGCCGATGCCGGCGAGTTCCGCTACGCCAACGAGCTGGTGGCCTTCATCCGCGCCGAGACCGGCGACCGCTTCCACATCGAGGTGGCGGCCTATCCCGAATGGCATCCGCAGGCGAAAAGCCCGCGCGAAGACCTGCTGAACTTCAAGCGCAAGGTCGATGCCGGCGCCAGCTCTGCCATCACCCAGTATTTCTACAATGCGGATGCCTACGAGCATTTCGTCGGCGAGGCCCGGGCGCTCGGCGTCGCCGTGCCGATCGTGCCGGGCGTGATGCCGATCGCCAGCTTTTCCAAGCTGGCGCGTTTTTCCGATGCCTGCGGGGCCGAGATCCCGCGCTGGATGCGGCGCAAGTTCGAGAGCTTCGGCGACGACGCGGACTCCATCCGCGCCTTCGGCCTCGATGTGGTGACCGAGCTTTGCCAGCGCCTGCTCGAGCGCGGCGCGCCGGGCCTGCACTTCTATTCCATGAATCAGGCGGGGCTTACATTGGAGCTCTGCAAGCGGCTGGGTCGTTGAGCACTTTCGACGGCCTTCGTGAAATCGACCGGCAGCCGGGGTTCCGCGGTATCGTACGGACACGGCAGTCATCGGCATCAGCCGCCGGCATCGCCGCATCGACTCTGCAACCTGCAAACGAGTGTCCCGCACCGACAACCGGAGTTCCCTGAATCGACGTGATTAGAAACCTGCTTGCGCTGCTCACCGCCGGAATCCTGCTGATCCTGGGATTCATGTTCTCCGTCGTGGTGTTTGCGGCCATGGCTGTGCTCGGTCTGGCGGTTTGGACCTACTTGATGTGGAAGACGCGGAAGCTCCGCCGGGCAATGCGGGAGCAATCCTCCGACGGCCAGGTGATCGAGGGTGAGGCCATCGTCGTGGAGGAATATCGCGCGAGGCCGAAAAATGTCCTGCCGGGCGATACTCCCGGGCAGTAGCCGCATCGGCCGCGCGCATAAAGACCGGATCTTTCCCGGATCCTGCCGGACTCGCCGCGTGGGACGCTAGGACCGCACCTCGAGCAAGTGCCGCAAGGCAGCGCGCAGGCGACCCGGCGGCACCGGTTCCTTGAGCAGCGCGAAACCGGCGCCGCGCGCTGCGACCTGGGCCTCTTCGCTGACATCGGCGCTGACCAGCAGCACGGCCATTTTCCCGAACTCGCGCTGCAGTTCCTGCACCAGTTCGATGCCGCCCACCGTGCCCGGCAGGCGCAGATTGCAGATCGTCAGATCGGGCGGATGGGCGCTCTCGCGGCAGCGGTGCAAGGCCTCCTCGCGCGTGGCCGCCAGCATCACGCTGCCGCCCCAACTGACGATCGCCTGCTCCATGCCCGCGCGCACCAGCGCGTCGCCTTCCACCACCAGCACGGTTCCCGCGATCCGGGCGGCATCGACCGCTTGCTGGGCTTGCGGAACCTCGGCCGCCACTGCTTCGCGCCGCGCCTCCTCTTGCGCCACGGGCAGCTCGATCCAGAACACCGAACCTCGCCCCCGCCGCGAACGAACACCGAGCTGAATCCCCAGCAGGTCGGCGAGGCGGCGACATATCGCCAGCCCGAGCCCGAGCCCCTTGTCGCGATCGCGCTCGGGGTTCCCCAGTTGCACGTAGTCCTCGAAAATTTCCTCGCGCGCGTGCTCCGGAATTCCTTCGCCGGTATCCCAGACTTCGACCAGCACCGTGTTGCGCCTGTGACGGCAGCTCACCAGCACGCCGCCGGCCTGGGTGTAGCGCAAGGCATTGCCGACCAGGTTGAGCAGGATGCGCTCGACGATCTTCGGGTCGCTGTGCACCCAGACCTGCGCCGGCCTCACCTTGAGCTGCAGGCCCTTTTGTTCGGCCAGCAGCGAAAGATCGCGGGTCAGCCGGTCCAGTACGGCGCCGAGCGGAAAACTGCCGATCTCGGGAACGATGTTGCCGCCGTCCAGACGCGAAATGTCGAGAATGGCATCCAGCAGGTTCTGCAGCGTGTCCACCGCCGACTGGATATGCGCGACCAGCCTCGGCTCATACTTGGCCACATCCGACTGCGCCAGCCCCGAGACGAAAAGCCCGAGCGCATGCAACGGCTGGCGCAGGTCGTGGCTGGCCGCGGCAAGGAAATGCGACTTGGCGATGGTGGCGTGCTCTGCGGCTTCCTTCTCCCGCATCAGGTCACGCGTCGCCTCGGCTACCCGCGCACGCAGGTCCTCCTGCGTCACGCCGATGCGCTGGACCATGTCGTTGATGCC
>DAIOGL010000064.1:0-5297 GCA_036745235.1 Sulfuritalea sp. | reverse complement strand
CCGCGCACATCGGGATCGATGCGCAGCGTCGACTCGGTCAGCAGCGAGAGGCCGGCACGCTGCCCGGAAAAGATGCCGTACTCGGCGGCCGTGGCCATTTGCCGCGAAATCGCCGCGCCCCGGGTGCGCAGCCCCTGTTCGAGATTGTCGATCGCATGGAACAGGAAAACGACGGTCAGCAGTACCGCCACCAGCGTCGCCGGCAACAGGGCCACCAGCAGCATGCGCTTGCGCAGGGTCATTTTCATGGCCGCTCCCTTTGCCGCAATTGCTCGCCGAGCTGCGACTGGTCCAGTGCGAATCCCAGGGAGTGTGCCACATCCTGATTGACCGTCACGGCAAACTCGCGCGGCCACTGCGGCGGCGGCAGAGTCCTGCCCGCCAGTGCCTGGCGCAGGACCTCACCGCCGCGCAAGCCCACCTGGGCCGGTGTCGAATACAAGGCCAGCAGCGCACCGGCCTTGGCATAGGCGGGAGAAAAGCCGACCAGCGGCACTTGTCGACGATATGCCGCAGTCAGAATGTTGGCGGCCGTCTGGCTGTTGAAGACGGCGGGATCGGGCAGTGCAAGCAGCACCTCGACTTCGGCCAGCAGCGACTGCAGGGCCGGGAACAAGCCCTCCTGCCCCACCTGCGTCATTGCCAGACGCATGCCGCGCTCCCTGGCCGCCTTGTCCAGCCCCGCGCCGTGCGCTTTCGATTCCGCACTGACGAGTATCCCGACAGTGCGCACGGCGGGCAGCGCCAGCCGGATCAGCTCCAGCTGGCGCGCCGGCGGCTGGTCGAGAAATACCGCCGACAATGAGCCGTTGCGCAGACGCGCCGGATCGGCAATCCGCTCGAAGGCGAGACGCGGCACCAGAATGGCGAGCAAGGGCGGCGGCGTGCTGTCGCCGGCGAACAAATCCTGCATGCCGCGTTGCGCAGCGGTGCCGACGGCGACGACCCAGTGCGGCTCCGGCACCGAACTGGCGAACTGGCTCCAATGCGCGACACGCCATTCGATGCGTCCGGGCTGCGCCTGATCGACTTCTGCGCGCAAGGCCTCCGCCGCCTCGGCGTGCGCGCCACCCGTTTCGGACAGGGCGACCCAGATCGAAATCGCCTCCGCCGCCGATGCCGACCCATATGTCATTAGACATAGGCAGGCGGTGGCGAGAGCGATGAGAAACCGGCGCCGCATGGCTCAGAAATCCAGCCGCAGGGTCGCGAATGCGCGACGGTCGAAACGCTGGTTGAGCTTGTAGACCTGGTAGCCGCCGTTGATCGCCTGCACGGTCACACTCGCCTCACCGCGGGTCGCACCGAAGGCGAACGGCTTGCCGAGGCGCATATCGAGCCGGCGCGGAGTATTGATGAGGTCGCCGCCGCCCGCCCATTTGAACGGGGTGGTGGCGGTGGAGATCGCGCTGAACTCCATTTCACCCGGCAGCCGCTGCAGCCAGGTGACGGACGTGTTCCGATCCGGGCCCTCGCGCTCCTCCGCCGGGTCGCCCGACGCTATGCGGGTATGCGCCTCGGCCAGCATCAGCCGGGTGCCCAGGAAAGGGCGCCAGTCGAACTGATACTCGAAGCCGTGAATGCGCGGCCCCGGGCGATTGACCGCATCGTTGGGGGCAAAGGCCCCTACCGTGCGCGCCGAGAACCAGACACGATTGTTCATGCGTTCGACAAATGCCCGCGCATCGACCGAGAGATTGATCTGGCGGAATCGCCCCAGGTAGCCCAGCTCGTTGGTGATCAAGGTCTCGGGCTTGACGTTGCCGGAGGCAAGGAAGGTCCATGCGACCTGCGTCGTCGGCGCGGTGGTGAGATACAGGCGGCTGTCGCCGCGCAACTCGTAAAAGGTCGGTGCGCGCTGCGACTTGGTGACACCGGCGCGCAGCGTGTGGTCGGGCAGCACATGGAAATTCGCCGTCAGCCGCGGCGAGAAAGTGCCGCCGGTATAGCTGTGGCCTTCGTACATGCCGCCGGCCTGCAGCAGCCACTGATGGTGAGGCCGCCATTCGAGATTGCCGAATGCGCGCCACTGATGCAGCGAGATCGTCTCCGGATCGAAGTACACGGGCTTCGACTTTGCGGTCTCGTAGCGCCACTCGCCGCCCCAGACGACACGCAAGGCGTCGTCGAGCCGCAAGGAATGCTGCAGGCCGAGTTCCGTGCGCTGGCCCTGCCCGCTCGTATCCACGACGGCCGATATCGGACCGGCCGTGGCGATGAACGTGTCCCTGGGGGATTCGCGCTCATGGACGAAGCGCAGCTCGAACTGCTGGTCCGGCGTCAACTGCCGCTGCCAGCGCAGCAAGACATGGGCGTCGGCATTGGTCGAGGTACGAAAGGCATTGCCGGCGGTGCCCACGCCTTCACCGCGCGAGATCTCGCCGGCGCCGACCTGGATCATGACATCGTCACTGGCGGTGGGCATCAGGTCGGCGCGGAACTGCAGGCGCGAGACATGGCTGTCGTCGTAGGCGTTGTTGAAGCCGCGGTCGGCGCGGCGTGCGGCGGTGACGCGGAAGCTGGCCTTGCCGTCGCCCCAGCCGATGCGCGCGACATTGTCGTGGATGCCCTTGTCGCCCGCCGTGGCGGACACCATCGCGCCGTGGGTATCCGCGGCATTGCGCGTCACGATATTGACCACGCCGAGGAAGGCGTTGGCGCCGAACGAGGCCGAGTTCGACCCGCGCAGCACCTCGATGCGCTCGATATCCTCGAGCACCAGGCCGCGCAGGCCGACGTGGGTGTCGCCAAGGTAGAAGGAGGAGTAAATCGACCGCCCGTCGACATACACCTGCGTCCGCGAGCCGTAGGTATCCATGCCAGCGTGATAGGCGGCTTGCGGGTTTGCGCCGTTGCGGTAGGTCAGCAGGAAGCCCGGCACCAGGCGCAGCACCTCCGCCACCTCGCGCGCGCCCGAGCGGCGTATCAGTTCGCGGTCGATGATGGTGACCGCGCCCGGTGTCTCGTCCAGCGGCTGGGCCAGGCGGCTGACGGAGAGCACCACCGGCAGATCGCCGAAGTAGTCCTTTTCGGAAACCTCCTGCGCGAAAGGGCAGGTGGACAGAACCGCGAGAGTCGGCGCTGAGAGGACGGCGAGAAGGCGGCGGCGGGGCATGGTCGGCGGATTATAGACAGTTCGCGGCGCTCAGCGCTTGTGAAGAAATCGTAGCGAGCGGGCCGCAGCGGGGTGCGGCCGGAGCGCAGCTACCGGAATGTACGTCTCCGTACATGAGGATAGCCGGGGTTGCCAAATGAGCCGCCCAATCCCCGATCCGGCACGCGCAGTAGATTTGTTCACAAGCGCTCAGCGGCGGCTCACGGTCGCGATGCCTGCGATCACCAGCGCGACGCCGATCATCTGCGCCGTCGAAAAGCCTTCATCGAGCAGCAGCCAGGCAAAGACGATGGTCAGCAGCGGCCCCACCATGCCCACCAGCGCTGCCTGCCCGCTGCCGATGCGGCGGATCGCGGCCGACTGGGCGAATACCGGCAGCACCGTGCTGAAGACGCCCATCGCGGCCCCCAGCGCATATACCTGCCAGGGCTGCACCGCCAGGGCGGAGAGCGGCTGCGTCGCCAGGAAATGGCCACCGGTGGTGGCGGTCGACACCAGCATGGCCAGCGCCGTGAAGCGCGCCGCGCCCAGCTTGCCGATCATGCCGGCGCTGCCGGACAGGTAGAGCGCATAGCTGACCGAGGAGGCGAACACGAAGCCGCCGCCGATCCAGACCACGGCCGTGTCGCCGGCAAATTGCAGATCGTGCGCGAAGGCCGCCGCGATGCCGGCATAGCACAGCCCCAGCGCAAGGCCCTCGCGCCGCGTGATGGCGCGGCCATGCAGCAGCACCCCGAGCAACAGGGTCAGCGTCGGATAGGTGAACAGGATCAGCCGCTCGAGGCCGGCGGAAATGTATTTGAGCCCGAGGAAATCCAGGATGCTCGCGCCGTAATAGCCGAGCGCCCCCAGCGCCGCGACCGCGAGCCAGTCGCGCCGGCCCAGGGCAGGGGCGTTTCTCGACGCGGAAAAGCCCACCCAGAGAAATACCGGCAGCGCGAAGGCCATGCGCAGCGCCAGCAGCGTCACCGCGTCGACGCCGTAGGGATAGGCCAGCTTGACGAGGATCGCCTTGAAGGAAAAGCCGAACGCCGCAACGACGGCGAGGGCGACTCCGGCGCGGTGTGCGGCGCGATGTGTAGCGCCCGGGCCGGCCGCGGGCGTCACCTGCGGCGGCCGCCCAGGATCGAGCCGAGCACGCCGCGCACGATCTCGCGGCCGAGCGAGGAGCCGATGGCGCGCACGGTGCTGGACACCGCCGCTTCGACCACCGTCTGCCGGCCGCGCGGGCGGGCGCCGCCGCCGAGCATGCCGCCCAGCGTGTCGCCGAGGCCGCCGAGGAGGCCGCCGCCTGCCGCCTGCTGTTCGGCCGGCGCAGCCGCCGTGTCGCCGGCGCCGACTCCTTGCGCCGTGCCCGCGCCTTGCAGCTTTTCGTAGGCGGACTCGCGGTCGAGCAGCTTCTCGTAATGCCCCGCAATCGGCGAAGCGGCGATCGCGGCGCGGCGCTCGTCCGCGGTCAGCGGCCCGATGCGCGAGGCGGGCGGCAGCACCATGGCGCGCTCGACCACGGTCGGCCGGCCATGGTCGTCGAGGAAGGAAACCAGCGCCTCGCCGACGCCGAGTTCGGTGATCACGGTCGCGGCGTCGAAGGCCGGATTGGGGCGCAAGGTGTCGGCCGCCGCCTTCACGGCCTTCTGGTCGCGCGGCGTGAAGGCGCGCAGCGCATGCTGCACGCGGTTGCCCAACTGGCCGAGCACGGTGTCGGGAATGTCGAGCGGATTCTGCGTCACGAAGTAGACGCCGACGCCTTTCGAACGGATCAGCCGCACCACCTGCTCGACCTTCTCCAGCAGCGCCGGCGGCGCATCGCTGAACAGCAGATGCGCCTCGTCGAAAAAGAAGGCCAGCTTGGGCTTGGGCAGGTCGCCCGCCTCGGGCAATTGCTCGAACAGCTCGGCCAGCAGCCAGAGCAGGAAGCAGCCGTAGAGGCGCGGCGAGTTCATCAGCTTGTCGGCGGCCAGCACGTTGATCACGCCGCGGCCGTCCTGCGTCTGCATCAGGTCTTCGATGTCGAGCATCGGCTCGCCGAAGAAGCTGGTGCCGCCCTGCTCTTCCAGCGTCAGCAGGCCGCGCTGGATGGCGCCGATCGAGGCCGCCGAGACATTGCCGTACTGCGTCTTGTAGTCGGCCGCGTGCTCGCCGACATGCTGGACCATGGCGCGCAAGTCCTTGAGGTCGAGCA
>DAIOGL010000063.1:3534-10739 GCA_036745235.1 Sulfuritalea sp. | reverse complement strand
GCAGGCCGCCGATGATCGTGGCGCCGGAACGCGAGGTGCCGGGAATCAGCGCGCAGGCTTGAGCCAGGCCGAGCTTCACCGCGTCCATCAAGTCCAGGTCCTCGACCCGTCCGACGCGCACTACATGCTCGCGTTTTTCCGCCCAGAGGATGATGAAGGCGCCGACGATGAAGGCCGCCGCTACCGCTACGGGATTGAACAGCGTGGCCTTGATCGCCTTGCCGAAGAGCAGGCCCAGCACCGCCAGCGGCACGAAGGCTACTGCCAGATTGCGCACCAGGCGCTGCGAATCCGCATCGTGCCCCAGCGTACCGAATACCTTCACGATGCGCGCGCGGTACTCCCAGCAGACGGCGAGGATCGCGCCGGACTGGATCACGATTTCGAACAGCTTGCCCTTCTCGTCGTTGAAGTGCAGCAGATCGCCGGCGAGGATCAGGTGGCCGGTGGACGAGACGGGAAGGAATTCGGTGAAGCCTTCGACCAGGCCGAGTATCAGCGCCTGGAGCAGCGGGTGGAAATCCATGTCAGGAGAATAAATTGGCGCCAGATGAGGGCGCCGAGTCTAGCACGGCGCCGTGGCTGCCTCCAGCCGCGCCAGCCAGCCCAGCGCGGCGTCGCGGTCGCTGCCGCACATCTCGGACGAAGGCTGCAGGCCGGAACAGCAGGAGGGACGCCGCGAACTGCCGAACAGCGTACAGCGCAACTCCGCGGTCAGGTGCACGCAGGCCTGGCCGGCCGGCTTGTCCAGGGTGCTGATCGAGGGCGCGATGCAGCAGGCGCCGCAGCCGGGTCGGCAGTCCATGATCGCCTCGGTCGCCGCAGCGCCAGCGCTCCGCGTTCCGACGGGAACTATCAACTCGCCTTGTAGATCTCGCTGCCCGCCTTGACGAACTCGACGGATTTGACTTCCATGCCCTTTTCCAGCGCCTCCTGTTCCGAGACGCCGATCTTCGCCGCGTACTCGCGCACGTCCTGGGTGATTTTCATCGAGCAGAAGTGCGGTCCGCACATGGAGCAGAAGTGGGCCAGCTTGGCGCCGTGCTGCGGCAGGGTTTCGTCGTGGAATTCGCGCGCCTTGTCGGGGTCGAGGCCGAGGTTGAACTGGTCTTCCCAGCGGAACTCGAAGCGCGCCTTGGACAGCGCGTTGTCGCGTACCTGGGCGCCCGGGTGGCCCTTCGCCAGGTCGGCGGCGTGGGCGGCGATCTTGTAGGCCATGATGCCGTCCTTGACGTCGTTCTTGTCGGGCAGGCCGAGGTGCTCCTTCGGCGTCACATAACAGAGCATGGCCGTGCCGTACCAGCCGATCATGGCCGCGCCGATGGCGCTGGTGATGTGGTCGTAGCCCGGCGCGATGTCGGTGGTCAATGGGCCCAGCGTGTAGAAGGGCGCTTCGCCGCAGAGTCGCAGTTGCTCGTCCATGTTGAACTTGATCATGTGCATCGGCACGTGGCCGGGACCCTCGATCATGACCTGCACGTCGTGCTTCCACGCGATCTTGGTGAGTTCGCCGAGGGTTTCCAGTTCGCCCATCTGCGCCGCATCGTTGGCGTCGTAGATCGAGCCGGGACGCAGGCCGTCGCCGAGGCTGAAGGCGACGTCGTAGGCCTTCATGATTTCGCAGATGTCCTCGAAGTGCGTGTAGAGGAAGTTCTCCTTGTGGTGCGACAAACACCACTTGGCGAGGATCGAGCCGCCGCGGCTGACGATGCCGGTCATGCGCTTGGCCGTCATCGGCACATAGCGCAGCAGCACGCCGGCGTGGATGGTGAAGTAATCGACGCCCTGCTCGGCCTGCTCGATCAGCGTGTCGCGGAAGATTTCCCAGGTCAGGTCCTCGGCCTTGCCGTCGACTTTTTCCAGCGCCTGGTAGATCGGCACGGTGCCGATCGGCACCGGCGAGTTGCGCACGATCCATTCGCGCGTCTCGTGGATGTTCTTGCCGGTGGACAGGTCCATCACCGTGTCGCCGCCCCAGCGGATGGCCCAGGTCATCTTGTCCACTTCGTCCTGGATGGTCGAGGCCAGCGGCGAGTTGCCGATGTTGCAGTTGATCTTGGTGAGGAAGTTGCGGCCGATGATCATCGGCTCGGACTCGGGGTGGTTGATGTTGTTGGGGATGATGGCGCGGCCGCGGGCGACCTCGTCGCGGACGAATTCCGGCGTGATCACGCGCGGAATCGAGGCGCCGAAACTCTGGCCCGGATGCTGCTGGCGCAGCAGATCTTCGAGGCCGTCGAGCTTCTGGTTTTCGCGGATCGCCACGTATTCCATTTCCGGCGTGATGATGCCCTGGCGGGCGTAGTGCATCTGCGACACGTTCTTGCCGGCCAGCGCGCGGCGCGGCTTGCGCGCGAGGTCGAAGCGCAGGCCGGCCAGTTCGGCGTCGATCGCGCGCTGGCGGCCGTATTCGGAAGACAGGTCGGGCAGTTCTTCGGTATCCCCGCGCTCGGCGATCCAGCCGGCACGCAGCGCCGGCAGGCCCTTGCGGATGTCGATGCTGGCCGTGGGGTCGGTATAGGGGCCGGAGCAGTCATACACGGTGACCGGCGGGTTGGGAATGTCGCCGGTCGGGCTCTGGGCGATTTCGCGCATCGGCACGCGGATGTCGGGGCGGCTGCCGGTGACATGGACCTTGCGCGAGTTGGGCAGGGGGGCGATGGCGGCGGCGTCTACGTGGGCGTCGGCGGCGATGAACTTTTCGTTGGCATTCATGGGGAAACTCGATTCTGGTGGGGGCAGGGCAGGGGCTTGAAACTACTGGAAAGGCGCGTCGAATGCAACCCGTCGCGCAGCAAGGACAAGGCGGGCTTCAGCCGGCGAAGCCGATCTTCTTGAGCGCGGTGTGGATCTTGTCCGCCAACAGGGCGTGACCGGCGGCATTCGGGTGCAGCTGGTCGCCCTTCAGCGACGTGTCGGAAAGCACCTCAGGCAGGGCATCCTCGATCAGCGGCACCTTTTTTTCCTTGGCCACCTCGGCGTAGAAGTCAGCGGGCGAGAGATTGTTGAACACGGCGCCGGCGATGCTGGGCTTCGGCGTCGCCAGCAAGACTGCTCCGGCGCCGCTGCTCTTGGCCAGGTCCAGCATGCGGCCGAGATTTGCGACGGTCTGTGCTTGGGGAATCTTGCGCAGCATGTCGTTGCCGCCCAGGCTCACCAGCACCAGTTGCGGCTGATGTTCGTCGAGCAGCGCCGGCAGGCGCGCCAACGCCCCGGCACTGGTGTCGCCGCTGATGCCGGCGTTGATCACCACCCAGCCGGTCTTCTGCCCCAGCAGCGTTGGCCAGTCTTCGCCGGGCTTGACCCCGTGCGGCGCGGTCAGGCTGTCGCCCAGAGCCAGCACCTTGCTTCCCGCCGGCAGCGGGGCTTCCTTCCTGCTGCCGCCACACGCGGCCAGCAGCATGACCAGCAGGAAGAGGGCGCCGCGGGCGACCCGGGCCGGTGCGTACAGTGGCGTCACGACTGGCCGAAGACTTCGTTCAACTGCCGGGCGACGCGGATGAAGGTCGTCCGTTTCGACAGCTCCCTGAGCTTGTGGGCGCCGACATAAGTGCAGGCCGAACGCACACCGCCGAGGATTTCCTGCACCGTGGCCTCGACCGGTCCGCGGCAATCGAGCAGCACCTCCTTGCCCTCCGAGGCGCGGTAGTTGGCGACGCCTCCCGCATGCTTGTCCATCGCTGCGCGGGAACTCATGCCGTAGAAACGCATCTTCTGCCGGCCGTCGCGCTCGATGGTTTCTCCCATGCACTCGTCGTGGCCGGCCAGCATGCCGCCGAGCATGATGAAGTCGGCGCCACCGCCGAATGCCTTGGCCAGGTCGCCCGGCGAGGTGCACCCGCCATCGGCGCAAATCAGGCCGCCCAGGCCGTGGGCGGCGTCGGCGCATTCGATGATGGCCGATAGTTGCGGATAGCCGATGCCGGTCATTTTTCGCGTGGTGCACACCGAACCGGGTCCGATGCCGACCTTGACGATGTCGGCGCCGTCGAGGATCAGTTCCTCGGCCATTTCGCCGGTCACCACGTTGCCGGCCATGATGGTGATCTGCGGCCACGCATCGCGCAGGCGGTGGAGAAAGTCGATGAAGGACTTCGTGTAGCCGTTGGCGACATCGACGCAGACGCAGGAGATGGCATCGCCGGCCTGCTGCTTGACGCGGCAGAACTTCTCGTAATCCTCGCGGGTGATGCCCATCGAATAGAACACCGTCGCCGCTGCCGGCAGTGCGCGGAAAAAATCCACCAGGTCGGCGTCTTCGTAGTGCTTGTGCAACGCGGTCGCCAGCTGGAATTGGTCCAGCGCCCGCGCCATTTCGAAGGTGCCGACGGTATCCATGTTGGCGGCGATGATGGGCACGCCGTGATAGCTGCGCCCGGAATGGCGGAAGGCGAATTCGCGGGAAATGTCGACTTCCGAGCGCGATGTCAGCGTCGAGCGCTTGGGACGTATGAGTACGTCCTGGAAATCGAGCTTGAGCTCTTCTTCGATTCGCATGGCGACTTCCTTCTCCGGATGTCGGGTGAGCGGTACGGGTCCGGCGGCGCAGCCGTTTCCGGAATGAATTGCAGCGCTTCGCGCGGCCGCAGAAACAAGCTTACCGCGTAAACATACCACCCGCTTTTCATGGCGCCGGGCAATGCAATTGGCGCGAATTCGCCGCGGAACGCCCGGCTCTTCCGCCGTGTCGCCAGCGCCGACTCCTGCCGCCGGCTGCCGGCAGATGACGGTCGGGCAGCGTAAGATTGTGCCGTTCGAGGAATGCCTGCCGGCCTTTAAGGATCGCTTAAGTCTTGCCCCACCATCATTGTTTCCATGCGCCTCCTGCTTGCCGAAGATGACCGGATGATCGGTGAAAGCGTCCAGCGCGGCCTGCGCCAGGACGGCTATGCGGTTGACTGGGTGCGCGACGGGGTTGCTGCCGAGCGGGCGGTAGCCGACCATGACTACGACCTCGTGCTGCTGGATCTCGGCCTGCCGCAGAAGGACGGAATCCGTTTCCTCGAGGATCTGCGCCGGCGGCGCAGCCGGATTCCGGTGCTGGTTCTGACGGCACGCGACGCGGTGGCCGACCGGGTGCGCGGCCTCGATGCCGGGGCCGATGATTATCTGGTCAAGCCCTTCGATTTCGATGAATTGTCGGCGCGCATTCGCGCCCTGGTGCGCCGCCAGTCGGGGCGCGCCGAGTCCGAGGTGCTGATCGGCGACCTGCGCGTCAATCTGGCGAGCCACGAGGTTTTCCTCGCCGACGTGCCGGTGGCGCTCTCGGCGCGCGAGTTCTCCTTGCTGGCGGCCCTGATCGGACAGCCCGGCGTGCCGCTCTCGCGGGCGCAGCTGGAGGAGCGCATCTACGGCTGGGACGAAGAGGTCGAGAGCAATGCGGTGGAGGTGTACATCCACTCGCTGCGACGCAAGCTCGGCCCGGACTGGGTCAGGAACCTGCGCGGCGTAGGCTATTTCGTGCCGCGCCAGGCCTGAACATGTCGATACGCCGCCGGCTTATCGCCGCATTGCTTGCCGCCATCCTGGTTGCGGTGCTGGCCGCCGCCTACGGCAGCTATCGCCTCGCGCGCGCCGAGCTCGACCAGGTATTCGACTACCACCTGAAGCAGATCGCTCTTTCGCTGCGCGACCATCCGCCGCAGAGCGGCACGCAGCTGCCGGCGGTGGACGACCAGCTCGATTTCGTCATCCAGGTCTTCGCCCCGGATGGCAGCCGCAGCTATGCTTCGCATCCGCAGGCCAGCCTGCCGGCAAAGGCGGGGCCGGGCTTCTCCACGGTTGACACCGACGACGGGCGCTGGCGGGTCTACGCGATCCATCTCGGTGACCAGGTGGTGCAGGTGGCGCAGCCGACGCTGGTGCGCAAGGAGGCCGCGGCGGCTGCGGCGCTGCGTACCATCATGCCCTTCCTGGTACTGCTGCCGCTGCTCGGGGCATTGATCTGGTGGACGGTCGGCATCGGGCTGGCGGGGCTCGACCGCCTCGCCCGCGAGGTGACTTCGCGCGGTGCGACGCAACTCGATCCCCTGCCGCTGACCGGCGTGCCGGTAGAGGCGAAGCCGCTGATAGAGGCGCTGAACGATCTGCTGAAGCGGCTAAGCATGGCGCTCGAGGCGCAGCGCGCCTTCATCGCCGATGCGGCGCATGAGTTGCGCACCCCCCTGACGGCCTTGCAACTGCACGCGAAGCTGATCGAGCGCGCAGGCACCGAGGGCGATCGCGTCGTCGCCGTCGCCGACCTGAAGCGCGGCCTGGTCCGCGTCAGCCATACCGTGCAGCAGCTCCTGACGCTGGCACGCGTCGAGCCGGGCGGCGGCGCGCCGCAGTCGCTCGCCGCCATCGACCTCGTCAATCTGGCCGGCCTGGTGGCCGCGGATTACACGCCGCTGGCGGAGTCGCGCGGCATCGATCTCGGGCTTGGCGACAGCATCGCGCACGCCACCGTCAACGGTGATGTGGACGTTCTGCGAACCTTGATCGCCAATCTGGTCGAGAACGCGATCCGCTATACGCCCAGCCCCGGGCGCGTCGATATCGCCGTGACCGCGGATCGCGGACGGCCGCTGCTCACCGTCGCGGACAGCGGCCCCGGCATCCCCGAGGACGAGCGGCGGCGCGTGTTCGACCGCTTCTATCGGCGCGCCGAGGCGGATGAGACCGGCAGCGGACTGGGGCTCGCCATCGTCAAGGCGATTGCCGACCGGCATGGCGCGGAAATCGAGTTGGGCGCATCGCCACTGGGCGGCCTGCTTGTCAGCGTTTGCTTCCCGCCTTAAGTCAGGATTAAGTCTCGATCTCCTAGAGTACTTGCATCGGCGATGCGTTGTCGCCGCTTTGCAAGAGGTTTTCCCGATGTCCAAAATGCCTGACGCTGCTGTTGTGCCGCGATACATCGGCGCAGCGCCGCAAGCGCTTGAGCAAGCGGTCCGCAACAGTCTCTCTTCCCATATCCTGCCGACGGCGGCCACCATGGTGGGTGTGTGCATGACCGTGCTCTCGATCGGGCGCCTGTCGCACGCCGGCAGGCTCGGCGTCTTCGTCGACAAGGTGCTGGCCTTCGACAGCGTGATCTTTCTCGTCAGTGCCGTACTTTCCTTTGTGGCCATCCGCATGGCCAGCCGGCCCGAGCGCATCGAGACCTGGGCCGAGGATCTGTTCCTGGTAGGCCTGTCGCTCAGCGCGGTGGTGGCCGTGCTGATCGC
>DAIOGL010000063.1:0-3434 GCA_036745235.1 Sulfuritalea sp. | reverse complement strand
CCTATGCCGAGGAGAGGCTTGGCGACCTTTACGAACAGGGGCTCGGCGTCAGGGCGAATCCGAAGCTGGCGTTCGACTGGCGTCTCAAGGCGGCGAACCGCGGCAGCGTCGGGGCGCAATTGAAAGTCGGCAGGATGTATCAGGAAGGGATCGGAGTCGGCAAGGATATCGAGCAGGCCCGCCACTGGTTCCACCGCGCCGCAACGGAAGGCAATGCCGAGGCGCAGTACCGGCTCGGCAGGCTCTACCATTACGGCAGCGATGCAGAGGTAGATCGCGCGGTCGCCCGCTCATGGTTCGAGAAGGCGGCGCAGCAGGGATATGAGGCCGCGATCGAGATTCTGAACCTGATCGAAAGCATCGGCTACCAGCTCGACGAAGGCTGGCATCACCGGCTGCCGGGGCTGAAGAAACTGGCGAACGACGGCGACCTCGAAGCCGAATATCAGCTGGCGCAGCGTTACGAGCAAGGCATCGGAGGCGTCCGGAAGGATCCGGCCACCGCCGTCGACTGGTACCGGCGCGCGGCGCAGGGCGGACATCTGATGGCGATGCGGGCGCTGGCCCAGATCTATGCCACGGGGCGGGACGGCGTGGAGCGCGACCCCGCTGCGGCCGCCGCATGGGCGGCGCGAGCCGGAGGCGCTGCGCACTGACATGTGGCTGTCCATGGAGAACGCATTCCTGCTGTCGTTCCAGAACGATGCGCTGAGTTTCGTGCTAAGCGCCTTGTTGCTGCTGTTGTACCACGTCGGGCTGATGATCAAGGAGCGGCAGGACCCGTCCTACACGGTGCAGGCCATCAATCGCATAGCCCGCAGCGCCTGGGTCGAGCACATCATGCAGGAGGGCAAGGACATCCTGGCGGTGCAGACCCTGCGCAATTCGACGATGGCGGCGACCTTCCTCGCGTCTACAGCGGTGCTGATGATCATCGGCGTGCTGACGCTGAGCGGCCAAAGCGACAAGCTGGAGACGACATGGCACTCCCTCAACGTGTTCGGCGCGCGACACGCCGGGCTGTGGACCTTCAAGCTGCTGTTCCTGCTGGTTGATCTGTTCTTTGCCTTCTTTGCCTTCGCGATGTCCATCCGGATCTTCAATCACGTCGGCTACATGATCAACATTCCGCTGACGGACGCGCACGGCGTGTTCACGCCGCGCCATGTCGCGATCCACCTCAACCGGGCGGGCAGGTTCTACTGGTTCGGCATGCGTGCCTACTATTTCGCCGTGCCGCTGCTGTTCTGGCTGTTCGGCCCGCACCTGATGCTGATGGCAACCGTCGGCCTCGTTTACGTTTTGTATCGTCTCGACCATGCGCGGAAAATCCCCGACGCGGCAGACGAAGCCGACCCGTCCTCCAATCCATGATAAAGAAAATCGTCAGACGGCTGCTGCCGTTCCTCGGCTGGCCGCGCGTCGATGGCAAGTCCCTGCTGCACGACCTTGGCGCCGGCATCGCGGTGTCGCTGCTGGCAATCCCGCAGTCGCTGGCCTACGCACAGCTGGCCGGCGTGCCGACTTACTACGGGCTCTATGCAGCATTCATTCCGTCCATCGTGGCGGTCCTGTTCGGCTCGTCGGGCCTGCTGTCGACCGGCCCGGTCGCCATGACCTCGCTGTTGACTGCGGCCAGTGTCGGCCACATCGCGACGCCGGGATCGGCGGAGTTCATTTCCTACGTCACGCTGCTGGCGCTGCTGTCCGGACTGTTCCAGATAGGGCTGGGACTGGCGCGCGCCGGCGTGCTGCTGAACCTCCTGTCGCATCCCGTGCTGATGGGCTTCATCAATGCTGCGGCGCTGATCATCGCGCTTTCGCAGCTGCCGGCCCTGAGCGGCATCGTGGTGCCGCAGACCGACCATTTTCTGGTCGATATCTGGCACGTGCTGACCCGGCTGGACGGACTGCATGGCATGTCAGTGGCATTCGGCCTGCTGGCCATGGTGCTGCTCTACCTCTTCAGGCGCTTTGCCCCGCGCCTGCCCGGCGTGCTGATCATGGTCATGGCGCTGACCGCGCTCAGCTATGCCACCGATTTCGCCGAGCACGGCGGCAGCGTGGTCGGCGAGATTCCGGCGGGAATGCCGAGCATGTCGGTGCCCGCAGTGAGCTGGCGCGCGACCATCGCGCTGCTGCCCGCGGCCTTCGTCATCGCCCTGATCAGTTTCATGGAGGCGATGTCGAGCTGCAAGGTGATCGCCATCAAGACGCGCACCCGATGGGACGAGAATCAGGAACTGATCGGCCAGGGCCTGGCCAAGGTGGTGGCGGCCTTCTGTCATTCGATGCCGGTAAGCGGCTCGTTTTCGCGCTCGGCGCTGAATCTTGCGTCGCACGCGAGAACGGGCTTCTCCGCGCTGATTGCCGCCGGCTTCGTCCTGTTGACGCTGCTGTACTTCACGCCCCTGCTGTATCACCTGCCCAAGCCCGCACTGGCGGCGATGATCATCCTTGCCGTGGCCAACCTGATCGACTTCTCGGCCCTGCGCCATGCCTGGCAGGCGGGCCGCGACGACGGCATCGCGGCGGCGCTGGCCTTCTTCGCCACGCTGGCCTTCGCGCCGAACATCCAGAACGGCATCCTCACGGGGATCACCTTTTCCCTCGGCGCGTTCATCTACCGGCGCATGTCGCCGCGGATAGTCTCGCTCGGTATTCATGGCGACGGGGTGTTGCGCGACGCCATGCACCATGGGCTGCCCCCGCTGCACCAGAAGATTGCCGCGCTGCGTTTCGATGCGGCGCTGTTCTTCGCCAATGTCTCGTTCTTCGAGGATGCGATCCTGAAGGTCGAAAGGGAGAATCCGCAACTTGAATACATCCTGGTGGTGGCCAGCGGCATCAATCATATCGACGCATCGGCGGTCGAGATGCTGCGCGGGCTGGTCAGGCGTCTGGGCGAGTGCGGCATCACGCTGGTATTCAGCGGCGCCAAGCGGCAGTTTCTCGATGTGGTCCAGCGCACCGGCCTCGCCGCCGAGATCGGGGACCGGAACATCTTCGGCGCCGACGACATGGCGCTGAAGGAGTTGTTCCGGCGCCTGGCAGAGAGCCCTAAAACAGTCCCAGCTTCTTGATGCGGATCTCAACGCGGTGCCGCGGCAGATTGCCCGCCGCCCCATGTTCCTCGCCGTAGCTTGTACCGCGGATGCGGTTGGTGGGAAAACCGAAGGCGACCAGCCGCTGCAGGATGTTCTCCACTTCATGCTGGGCGCGGGCGAGATTCAGTTCGCGGCTGCCCTGATCGGCGGCGTAGGCCTCCAGGCTGATCCATTTGCCGGAATCGGACTTTGCCCTGGCGGCAAGCTGCTGAAGCATCGAACTGTCGGCCGGCGCGATGCTGTCGGCGCCGGGGGCGAGGACGATCACCGCATCCGGCGGGATCGCATCCGCGTATGCCGTACTGCTCGCCAGCAGCAGACCGAGGA
>DAIOGL010000062.1:7806-10851 GCA_036745235.1 Sulfuritalea sp. | reverse complement strand
ACCGAAATTCCGGTGCCCGAGCTGAAGGCGGGCGAGGCGCTCGTCGAGATCAGGGGTTGCGGCGTCTGCCATACCGATCTTTCGTACTTCTACATGGGCGTGCGCACCGAGCAGCCGCCCCCCTTGTCGCTCGGACATGAGATTTCCGGTGTCGTGGTGGCGGGTGACGCCCGTGTACTGGGCAAGGAAGTCATCATTCCCGCCGTATTGCCCTGCAACAAGTGCGAGCTGTGCAAGACGGGACGCGGCAACCGCTGCCTGGCGCAGAAGATGCCGGGCAATTCGATGGGCATTTACGGCGGCTTTTCCAGCCATATCCCGGTGCCGGCCGCAGACCTGTGCATCGTCGGGAATCGCGGCAAGATCCCGCTGGAACATCTTTCGGTGATCGCCGATGCGGTGACCACCCCCTACCAGGCCGGCCTGCGCGCCCGCCTGCAGCCGGGCGACCGCGTCATCGTCATCGGTGCCGCCGGCGGCGTTGGCAGCTTCATGACCCAGGTGGCCAAAGGCATGGGCGCCAGCACGGTGATCGGCATCGACATCAACGCCGACAAGCTCGAATTCATGAAGGGATACGGCGCGGACTTCACGATCAATCCGAAGGGCAAGAGCCCCAAGGAAGTGAAGGAAGGCTTCAAGGCCTACTGCAAGGAAAAGGGCATTCCCTCGAACTACGGCTGGAAGATCTTCGAGGTCACCGGCACCAAGCCGGGCCAGGAACTGGCCCTGTCCCTGCTGTCCTTCACCGGCACGCTGGTGGTGGTCGGCTACGGTACCGACGAGACCTCCTACATGCTGTCCAAGCTGATGGCCTTCGACGCCGAACTCATCGGTACCTGGGGTTGCCTGCCCGAGCATTATTCGAAAGTGCTCGACATGTGCGTCGACGGGCGGATCGTGCTCGAACCCTTTGTCGAGACGCGCCCGATGAGCCAGATCGAGCAGGTCTTCGATCAGGCGCACCACGGCAAGCTCAACCGGCGGGTGATCCTGACCCCGGATTTCTGAACACGTTTTTCATATCGACCGACGACCCACCGAATTCAAAGAGGAGAACTACCATGGCATTGGAATGGCTACGCAGGGAAAACGATCTCAAGGATCACCAGCTCATCGACAACAGCCACTTCGGCAAGGAAGCGCCGACGGTGATCTACGAGGAACGTCCGGTACTGGACGACAAGGGCGCCGCGGTGCCGGGCCTGTTCTCTGCCTGGATCTGGCTCAACAATCCGAGCCAGTACAACTCCTACACGACCGATATGGTCAAGGGCGTCATCGCCGGAATGCAGCGTGCCTCGAGCGACCGCAAGGTCGTCGCCGTGGTGTTCACCGCGGTGGGCGACAAGGCCTTCTGTACCGGCGGCAATACCGCCGAATACGCGTCCTACTACTCCAAGCGCCCCAACGAATACGGCGAGTACATGGATCTGTTCAACGCCATGGTGGACGGCATCCTCAACTGCAAGAAGCCGGTCATCTGTCGCGTGAATGGCATGCGCGTCGCGGGCGGCCAGGAAATCGGCATGGCGACCGACATCACGGTGTCCTCCGACCTGGCGATCTACGGCCAGGCCGGTCCCAAGCACGGCTCGGCGCCGGTCGGCGGCTCGACCGACTTTCTGCCGTGGTTCCTGTCGATGGAAGATGCGATGTACAACTGCATCTCCTGCGAGACGTGGAGCGCCTACAAGATGAAATCCAAGGGCCTCGTCACCAAGGTGGTGCCGGTGCTGAAGAAGGATGGTCAGTGGGTCAGGAATCCCCTGGTGCGGACCGACACCTATGTCGATGATGGCGAGATCGTCTACGGCGAAGCCGTGGCCGGCGACAAGATCGCCGCCGCGAAGGCGCTGATGGCCGAGTGCAAGACCGATTTCGAACTGCTCGACGCCGAAGTCAATCGCCTGGTGTGGAAGTTCGCCAACCTGTTCCCCAATTGCCTGATCAATTCGATCGACGGCATCCGCGGCAAGAAGAAGTTCTTCTGGGACCAGATGAAGCTGCCGAACCGCCATTGGCTCGCGGCCAACATGAACCACGAAGCCTGGCTCGGCTTCAATGCCTTCGATGCGAAGAAGCCGACCGGCAAGGATGTCATCGACTTCATCAAGTTCCGCCAGCTGGTGGCGGAAGGCGCGCTGTTCGACGAGAAGTTCGCCGAACAGGTGCTGGCCAAGCCCAAGGGCTGATTGCGTGCAGCTCGAAGGAAAAGTCGCGCTCGTCACCGGTGCCGGACAAGGCATCGGTGCCTCGGTGGCGCACGCCTACGCCCGCGAAGGCGCCAAGGTGGCAATCGTGGACATGAACGGCGAGGCCGCGGCCAAGGTCGCAGCGGAGATAGTCGGCGCTGGCGGCACGGCGATCGGCGTCGCCTGCGACGTGGCCGATCGCGCCCAGGTCGAGGCCGCTGCGGCCAAGGTAAACGCAGCCTGGGGCCGCATCGACATCCTGGTGAACAACGCCGGCATTACGCGCACCGCCATGCTGAACAAGATGACCATCGAGCAGTGGCAGCAGGTGATCGGCGTGCATTTGACCGGTGCCTTCAATTGCCTGCAGGCGGTGGTCGGCGGCATGATCGAGCGCCGCTACGGCCGGATTATTTACGTCACGTCGGCGGCGGGTGTTCTCGGCACCATCGGTCAGATAAACTACAGTGCGGCGAAAGCTGGAATACTGGGCATGACCAAGAGTACGGCGAAGGAGCTGGCGCGCTACAACATCACCGCCAACGCCATCGCACCCGGAGCGGCGACGCCGATGACCGAAGTCATACGCACCGACGATCGCTTCAAGGAGAAGTACCTCGACCGGATTCCCCTCGGGCGTTGGGCCGAACCCGAGGAGATCGCACCGGTCTTCGTGTTTTTCGCTTCCGACGCCTCGGCGTACGTGACAGGACAGATTCTTGCCGCCGACGGCGGCATGACCATACATTGATACTGGAGCTTAGATGAGCAGCCAACCGAGATTCAACTGGGAAGACCCGTTGCTGATGGACCGGCAACTGACGGAAGACGAGCGCATGGTGAGGGACAC
>DAIOGL010000062.1:0-7706 GCA_036745235.1 Sulfuritalea sp. | reverse complement strand
TCCGACCCCGGCAGCATGGTCACCCGTGCGCGCGCCGTCGATGGCGGCTACAGCATCTCGGGTTCCAAGATGTGGATCACCAACAGCCCGATCGCCGACGTCTTCGTCGTCTGGGCCAAGGACGACGGCGGCCAGATCCGCGGCTTCGTCCTCGAAAAGGGCTGGAAGGGCCTCAGTGCCCCGGCCATCCACGGCAAGGTCGGCCTCAGAGCCTCGATCACGGGAGAGATCGTCATGGACGAAGTCTTCTGTCCCGAAGAGAACGCCTTCCCCGAGGTGCGCGGCCTCAAGGGTCCCTTCACCTGTCTGAACTCCGCCCGCTACGGCATCGCCTGGGGCGCCCTGGGCGCGGCCGAATACTGCTGGCACGCCGCCCGTCAATACACCCTGGACCGCAAGCAGTTCGGCCGGCCCCTGGCCGCCAATCAGCTGATCCAGTTGAAGCTGGCCAACATGCAGACCGAGATCACCATGGCGCTGCAGGGCTGCCTGCGCCTGGGCCGGATGAAGGACGAAGGTATTGCCGCGGTGGAAATCACCTCGATCATGAAGCGCAACTCCTGCGGCAAGTCGCTTGAGATCGCCCGCATGGCGAGGGACATGCTGGGCGGCAACGGCATCTCGGACGAATTCGGCGTGATCCGCCACGTGGTGAACCTGGAAGTGGTCAACACCTACGAAGGCACGCACGACATCCATGCGCTGATCCTGGGCCGGGCACAGACGGGGATACAGGCGTTCAGCTGACGGCGCAGCATCTGCAGCACGCAATGAGCATAGACAGAAACCAGGAAACCAGCCGCCACTAGGCGGAGGAGGAGATTGACATGTCAGAACTGAGCTCAGCCGATCACAGGACGTCGCCCCCGCGCGTCAACGTTCCGCGTCGATACAACGCTGCCTACGACCTGATCCAGAGAAATCTGCAAGCCGGACGCGCGCAGAAGATCGCCTACATCGACGATCACGGACGCTATTCCTTCGGCGATCTCGCCGAGCGGGTCAACCGCTTCGGCAATGTGCTGGCCGGCATCGGCCTCGAGGCCGAGAACCGGGTAATGCTCTGCCTGCTCGATACCATCGACTTTCCAACGGCATTTCTCGGCAGCATTCAGGCCGGTATCGTTCCGATCGCTGCCAATACCCTGCTTACTACGGCCGACTACGACTTCATGCTCGGCGATTCGCGAGCCAAGGCGCTGGTCGTTTCGGAAGCCCTGTGGCCGGCTTTCGCCCCGATCGTGGCGAAGCACAAGACGCTGCGCCACATCATCGTTTCAGGCAGTGATGGCAAGGGGCATCAGTGCCTGAGCGATCTGATGAAAGGCGTCAGCCCGAACTTCGATCCGGCGCCGACCACCTGCGACGACTTCTGCTTCTGGCTGTATTCCTCGGGCTCGACGGGTACGCCGAAGGGAACCGTGCATCTGCATTCCCATCTGATCCAGACCGCCGAACTCTACGGCAAGGCGATACTCGGCATCCGCGAGGACGATCTGGTGTTCTCGGCAGCCAAGCTGTTTTTCGCCTATGGTCTGGGCAACGGGCTTACGTTTCCCTTGTCGGTCGGCGCCACGACGGTGCTGATGGCCGAGCGGCCCACGCCCGAGGCGGTTTTCAAACGACTGCGCGAGCATAAGCCGACGATCTTTTATGGTGTGCCGACGCTCTACGCCGGCTTGCTCGCCAGTCGCGATCTGCCTGATGCGAAGGAACTGCGCATGCGGGTCTGCACGTCGGCCGGCGAGGCCTTGCCGGCCGACATCGGCAAGCGGTGGACCGAGCATTTCGGCGTCGAAATCCTCGATGGCATCGGCTCCACCGAGATGCTGCACATCTTTCTGTCGAATCGGCCCGGCGAGGTGCGCTACGGCACGACCGGCAAGCCGGTTCCCGGCTACTCGGTGCGCCTGATCGGCGAGGACGGCAGCACGGTGGCGCCGGGAGAGATCGGCGAACTGCAGATCAACGGCCCCAGCGCCGCGGTCCTGTACTGGAACAATCGCGAGAAGTCGCGCCATACTTTCATGGGCGACTGGACCCGCAGCGGCGACAAGTACATCGAATCGGACGATGGCTATTTTCAGTATTGCGGTCGCTCCGACGACATGCTGAAAGTGGGCGGAATCTACGTTTCGCCTTTCGAGGTCGAGGGCGCGCTGATGACCCACGAGGCCATCCTCGAAGCCGCCGTGGTGGCGCACGCGGATACCGACGAACTGGTAAAGCCCAAGGCCTATGTCGTCCTCAAGGCCGGCATCGAACCGTCGGATGCGCTCGACGCGGCTCTCAAACAGCATGTCAAGAACCAACTGGCACCCTACAAGTATCCTCGCTGGATCGAGTTCGTGGCGGAGTTGCCGAAGACGGCCACCGGTAAAATCCAGCGCTTCAAACTGCGTTGAGTGCGCTGCACCAAGGGCTGCGGCGCGGTGCCAGGTGAACTTTTGACCTTAATTGGCTTGACGCACCAACGCGGAAGTGTTGTGATTGGGCTTGAAAAACCGTATCGGCACAGATGACTTTGTGCCTTGTCAGAGAACGTTGAGTGAGGAGAAAAGGATAATGAACAAGAATGAGAAGGCCGGTTACGACCGTCGCGAGTTTCTACTTGGCGGCACCGCCATCGCAGGCGCGACTGCGGCCGGCACACTGCTGCCGGCAGGAATGGCGCTCGCCCAGCAGGGCAAGCTGAAGGTCGGCCTGATGCTCCCGTATACAGGCACTTATGCACAGCTTGGTGTCGCCATCACCAACGGCTTCAAACTGGCCATCGAGGAACGCGGCGGCAAGCTCGGTGGTCGCGAGATCGAGTATGTCACGGTCGATGACGAGTCCAACCCTGCCAAGGCGCCGGAGAACGTCAACAAGCTGGTGCAGCGCGACAAGGTCGATGTCGTCATCGGCACCGTCCATTCGGGCGTAGTGATGGGCATGGCCAAGGTGCTGAAAGAGTCCGGCACCCTGTGGATCAATCCCAACGGCGGCGCCGGCGCCATGACCGGCGCGATGTGCGCACCGAACTTCTTCCGCACCTCCTTCTCCAACTGGCAGACCACGCATGCGCTGGGCAAGGTGCTCAAGGCCAAGGGCCACAAGACTGCCGTGTTCATCACCTGGAAATATGCGGCGGGCGAGGAGATGATGGAGGGCTTCAAGGAGGGCTTCGAGAAGGAAGGCGGCAAGCTGACCAAGGAACTCTATGTTCCGTTCCCTCAGGTCGAGTTCCAGGCCTTGTTGACGGAAATCGCCAGCATCAAGCCGGACGCGGTGGTGGCCTTCTTTGCCGGCGGCGGTGCGGCCAAGTTCCTCAAGGACTATCAGGCAGCCGGCCTCAAGGGCAAGATCCCGCTCTACGGCTCGGGCTTCCTCACCGATGGCGTGCTGGATGCCATAGGCGACGCCGGCGAAGGCGTGGAGACGACGCTGCACTATGCAGATGGTCTCGATACCAAGAAAGACAAGGCCTTCCGCCTCGCCTACGCCAAGACCTTCAAGCTGCAACCCGACGTGTACGCGGTACAGGGCTATGACGCGGGCCAGTTGCTGGCCGCCGGCCTCACCGCGGTGAAGGGCAATGTCGCCGACAAGGTGGGCATGATCAAGGCCATGGAAGCGGCCAAGATCGACAGCCCGCGGGGTCCATGGACCCTGTCCAAGGCGCACAACCCGGTGCAGGACATGTATCTGCGCAAGGTAGTCGGCAAGGAGAACAAGGTGCAGGGTGTGGCATGGAAGGCCCTCGCTGATCCGGCGCGCGGCTGCAAGGCATAGTCTTTTCCAGGCAAAGGGCGGCAGGCATCTGCCGCCCTTTTCATGTCTCCGCCCCTCAGGGCGGGGGCGGTTTCCCGGAGTGGTTCCCAATCATGCGCGAGACAAATCGCCGTCCCGCCAGCGCCGACTTTTAACAACCCCGCCCGATGGATTTCGCTTTCTTCCTCATTCAATTGCTCAACGGCCTGCAATACGGCCTGCTGCTGTTCCTCGTCGCCAGCGGCCTGACGCTGATCTTCGGCATCATGGGCATCATCAACCTGGCGCACGGCAGCTTCTACATGGTCGGCGCCTATCTGGCCTGGTCGCTGTCCAGCATGACGGGAAGCCTCACGGCTGCCATCCTGCTCGCCATTCCGCTCACCGTCATTCTCGGCATGGGGCTGGAACGCCTGTTGTTCCGCCATCTCTATCAGCGCGACCACCTCTATCAGGTCCTGCTCACCTACGGCCTGATTCTGGTCTTCGAGGAGCTTCGCAGCCTGATCTGGGTGATGACGTGCATGGCGTTGCTGTGCCGGCGCTGCTCAACGCGTCGATTCCGCTGACCGAAAACCTGTCCTATCCGGTCTATCGGCTGGCGATTTCGGGGGTCTGCCTGCTGCTGGCGGCAGGACTCTATTTCCTGATCCAGAAGACGCGACTGGGCATGATGATCCGCGCCGGCGCCAGCAACCGCGACATGGTGCAGTCGCTCGGCATCGACATCAAGCTGATTTACACGCTGGTGTTTGCGCTGGGCATCGCCCTGGCCGCTTTCGCCGGCATGATCAACGCGCCGCTGTCCTCGGTGTTTCCGAACATGGGCGGCCAGGTGCTGATCATCTGCTTCGTGGTCGTCGTCATCGGCGGCATCGGCTCGGTGAAGGGCGCCATGGCGGCATCCCTCATCATCGGCCTGGCCGAGACCTTCGGCCAGGTGCTGGTGCCCGAGGTCGCGGGCATGATCGTCTATGTGCTGATGGCCATCGTCCTTGTCTGGCGGCCTGAAGGCCTGTTCGGGCGGGCCTGAGCGCATGGGTAATTCCCGCCTGACACAGTATCTGCCGTATCTGGTGGTCGGGCTGCTGGCGCTGTTTCCGCTGGTCGAGAGCACCTTCTACATGCAGCTGCTGACCAAGGTCCTGATCATGGCCATCTTTGCCATGAGCCTCGACCTGCTGGTCGGCTATACCGGGCTGGTCAGCTTCGGTCATGCCGCCTACTTCGGCCTTGCCGGCTATGCGCTGGCGCTCATCGGACCGAAATACGAGGCAGTCAGCCTCTGGTGGTCCCTGCCTGCCTCGATAGGGGTCTGCGCGCTGTTCGCGTTGATCACCGGCACGCTGGTGCTGCGCACGCGCGGCATCTACTTCATCATGGTCACGCTGGCGTTTGCCCAGATGCTGTTCTTCATCTTCCACGACACCAAGCTCGGCGGCGGTTCGGACGGCATCTACATCTATGCCAAGCCCCTGATGAAAGTGGGCGAGATCGAAGTCGCCAACCTGGAAAAGCTGGAACATTTCTACTGGCTGGTGCTGATCCTGACGGGAGCGACTTACCTGCTGCTGCATCGCATACTCGGATCGACCTTCGGCCGCGCTCTGATGGGGATCAAGGTGAACGAGCATCGCATGCGCGCGCTCGGATTCCCGGTCTTCAAGTACCAGTTGGCCAGCTTCACGCTGTCGGGCGCGCTGGCAGGCCTCGCAGGCTACATGGCGGCCGTGCAGTACGGCTTCGTCAATCCGGAGATCCTCTCCTGGCACCAGTCGGGCGCGGTGCTCATGATGGTCATCCTCGGCGGCATGGGCACGCTTTACGGGTCGGTGATCGGCGCCTTCGCCTTTGTCCTGCTGCAGGAAGTGCTGTCCAACCAGGCCTGGTTCGGCATTGCCGCAAAGCATTGGCAACTCGCCATGGGCATTTTCATCATGCTGGTCGCCCTCTACATGCCGCAGGGCCTCGCCGGCCTGGCGCAGAAGTTCCGCCGCAAGCCGGCGGAGGAGACCTCGGATGAGTAAGCCCATCCTGCGCACGCGAGCACTGACCAAGCGCTTCGGCGGCCTGGTTGCGGTCAGCGACGTGTCGCTCGATCTTTTCGTCGGCGAAGTCCATGTCGTGATCGGCCCCAACGGCGCCGGCAAGTCGACGCTGACCAACCTGCTGTCCGGCGATCTGCCGCCGAGCTCGGGCGAGGTCATTTTTGAGGGGCGCGATATTGCCGGCTGCACCTCCGACCATATCTCGCGTCTCGGCATCGGCCGCAGCTATCAGAAGACCAACATCTTCCTGCCCTTCACGGTATTCGAGAACTGCCGTCTCGCCGCCCAATCGCGCACGCCGCACGCGTTGAGCGTGTTTCATCAAGCCGGGGAATACGCCGAAATCAACCGTCTCGCGGAGGAGGCGATGGCGGCAGCGGGCCTCACCCATCGTGCCGGGCGCGTGGCCGCCACGCTCTCGCATGGCGAGCAGCGCCAGCTCGAAATTGCGATGTGCCTGGCGACGCAGCCACGCCTGCTGCTGCTCGACGAACCGCTCGCCGGCATGGGGCCGCACGAGTCGCAGCGCATGGTGGAACTGATCAAGACGCTGACCGCCGATCACGCCATCATGCTGATCGAACATGACATGGACGCGGTGTTCGCGCTGGCGCACCGGCTCACGGTCATGGTCAACGGCGAGGTGCTGGAATCCGGTACGCCGGAGGAGGTGCGGTCCAGCCCGGCCGTGCAGCTGGCCTATCTCGGCGGCGAGGAACTGCTCCATGACTGAGACGCTGATCGAGGCGACCGGCCTGCACACCTTCTACGGCGTCAGCCACATCCTGCACGGCGTGGATTTTTCCGTGCGCAAGGGCGAGACGATCGGCCTCATGGGGCGCAACGGCATGGGCAAGACGACCCTGCTCAAGACCATGCTCGGCCTGGTGCGTCCGCGCGAGGGATCGGTCAAGGTCCGCGGGGCGGACATGACCCAGGCCGCGACGCATGCCATCGCCCGCCGCGGCATCGCCTACGTGCCGGAAGGCCGCGGCATTTTCCCCAACCTTTCGGTGCGCGAGAACCTGGTGATGGCGGCGCGCGCCGGTGTCGACGGCCGCCGCGAGTGGACCTTCGATCGTGTGATCCACACCTTCCCGCGTCTGGGCGAGCGCCTGAGCAACGGCGGGGCGCAGCTTTCGGGTGGAGAACAGCAGATGCTGACCATCGGCCGCGCGCTGATGACCAACCCCGATCTGCTGATCCTCGACGAAGCCACCGAGGGCCTGGCGCCGCTGATCGCCCGCGAGATCTGGAGCATCATCAAGACCATCCGCGCCTCAGGCATCGCAACCGTGATCGTGGACAAGAACTACGCCGCCGTCATGGCGCTGGCCGATCGCAGCGTGGTGCTGGTGAAGGGCAGGGTGGTCTTTTCCGGAGACTCCGGCGAACTCTCCGACAATGAAGAGTTGATGCATCGTTTCCTCGGAGTCTGAGCGCATGCATGGCGGTTTCGTCCGGATCTGCGAGCGGAATCTCGAGTACCTGCTGATCCCCGCGCATCAGATCAACCGCCCGACGCTGGTGCTGCTGCACGAGGGCCTGGGCTCGGTGGCGATGTGGCGTGATTTTCCGGCACGGCTTGCCGCCGCCACAGGTTGCCGGACGCTGGTCTATTCGCGCTATGGCTATGGCCAGTCCGATGTCCTCGAGGAGGCCTTCTCGACCGACTTCATGCACCGCGAGGGACGCGAGGTCTTGCCCGAACTGCTGGCGGCGCTGGATATCGAGCACCCGGTTCTGGTCGGGCATTCCGACGGCGCCTCGATTGCGCTGCTGCACGCCGGCGACAGCCGGAGCAACGTGGCGGGGCTGGTGGTCATGGCGCCGCATTGCTTCGTCGAAGACATCTCGATTCGCAGCATCGAAGCCGCCAAGCGCGCCTTCGAGACGACCGATCTG
>DAIOGL010000061.1:5353-10910 GCA_036745235.1 Sulfuritalea sp. | reverse complement strand
CGCAGCGGCGACCAGGCGCCGTGGTCGAGGCCGCGCTCGCTATCGATCTGTATGCCGGGAACCAGCTCGGCGACTTCTGCGGCCAGATCGGGTGCACCGGGCGCCGGATAGGCGAGTTCGTAGAGCGCCTGCGGAAAACCGTAGAAATCGTGGATGGTTTCCGGCTGCGCAGCGGCGCTGACCGCAGGCGCCCGGGTGTTCCAGTGCGCGGAGACGGCGAGGATCGCCCGCGGCCGCGGCAGGTCTTGCGCCAGCGCCCGCCATGCCGGGCCGGCGCGGCCGGGCTCCAGCAGCAGCATCGGCGAGCCGTGGGAAATGAAGATGGGTGGAATGCAGTTCATCGCTGCAGTCTAGCGCCGCGGCATGCGGCGGTCAGCAGCGGGCACAGAACACTTTGTTTCCTGCCCTGCAACAGGCAGCCGTTCGCATTTTCCGCCGCGGGCCTTTGGCTATACTCGTCGCGCACCCGACACCGGAGAACCGCCATGGCCGCCACCGTTTTTTCGCGCATCATCGCCGGGGAACTGCCCTGCGCCAAAGTCTACGAGGACGATCTGGTCTTCGCCTTCATGGATGCCGGCCAGGTCAATCCTGGCCACGTCATCGTCGCCAGCAAGGCGCCTGTCGAGACCCTGATGGACGCCGACGAAGCCACGGCACGGGCCATGATGGCGGCCGCCTGGCGCATCGCGCGGGCGGTGCAGGAGGCCTTCGCCCCGGCCGGCATGACCATCCTGCAGGCCAACAAGGCGGCCGGCTGGCAGACCGTTCCGCATCTGCATCTGCACGTGCTGCCGCGTCACGCCGGCGACGGCGTCGACCTCGCCTGGCCGCGCAAGGAGCCTGGACTGGAAAAGCTGAAGGAACTGGCGGCGAAGATTCGCCTTTGACGCCGCGGAAGCGGACTACTTGCGCTGGATCAGCTCGATCTTGTAGCCGTCGGGATCTTCGACGAAGGCGATCACGGTGGTGCCTCCCTTCATCGGGCCGGCCTCGCGCGTGACCTTGCCGCCGCGCTGGCGGATGGCGTCGCAGGCGGCATGGGCATCGTCGACCGCCAGCGCAATGTGGCCGTAGCCGGTGCCGATTTCGTAGCGATCGACGCCCCAGTTGTAGGTCAGCTCGATCACCGCGCCGTCTCTTTCGTCCTCGAAGCCGACGAAGGCCAGCGTGAACTTTCCTTCCGGGTAGTCGTGGCGGCGCAGCAGGCGCATGCCGAGGACCTCGGTATAGAAGGCCAGCGATTTGTCGAGATCGCCGACGCGGAGCATGGTGTGCAGGATTCTCATGATCGTTCCCTTCAAAGGATGGGCAGGGAGGCGGCGCGCTGCTTGAGCTCGGTGCGGGCGGCCTTCCACTCGGGGTAGAGCGAGCCGACCACGTCCCAGAAGCGCGCGCTGTGGTTCATTTCCAGCAGGTGGGCGACTTCGTGGGCAACCACATAGTCGCCCAGGTGCGCCGGCATGTGGATCAGCCGCCAGTTCACGCGGATGCCGCCGTGCGTGCTGCAACTGCCCCAGCGCGTATGCGCCGACGACAGCGCGAGCTTCGGCACGGCCAGATCGAGCTGGCCGGTGAAATGGGCCAGGCGTTCGCCGAAATGGCTGAGCGCGCGCTTCTGCAAGGCGCGCACTGCCAGCTGGCCAAGGTCGGCCTCCGGGCGCGCTTCGAGGACCAGCAGCTCGCCGACCCAGCGCACCCGGTTGGCGCCCGGCAGGACGCGCACTTCGGCTTCGGTGTCGAGCAGGGGGACGCGCGCGCCATCCTTGATCGTGAGGTGGCGCGGCTGCGTGGCATGGGCCAGTTCGCCGAGCTTCTTCAGTACCCAGTCGGCATGGCCCCGGACGAAGGCTTCGATCTCGGTCAGCGCGATGCGATGGGGCGCGCCGATGCGCAGGCCGCGCTCGTCGATGGTCATGGAAAGACGCTTGGCGCCGCTCTTCAGCCGGTAGTCGATGATGCGGCCGCCGATCAGCAGATGGCGCGTCTTCGCCTCGGGCGGCGGCGAGGGCAGGCGGAACAGCTTGAGTTGTTCGAGGATCATTGCAGTGACTCAGCCGGCGGCAAACGGAGTGCCGAAAAGATCGAAGCTTTCGCCTTCCGGCGGCATGGCGGCGATGGCACGGGCGATGGCCTGCTCGATGACCGGCATGGGTTGTTCGATCAGGCGCCAGTTGCAGCGCAGCGTGTTTCCATTCTGCGCCTCGACCCAGTGGCCGCGCACCGCAAACGAGAGCGCCAGGCGCGGTGCTCGCCTTCCCGCCGGCGCGGTGCGTCCCTCGAGGAACTTCTGTTCGATGACTTGCTGCAGAAGCCGCTTGGCCTCCTCGCGCAGCCAGGCTTCGGCACGGTCCTGAATCTGGCGCGGCGTGGCCTGGGGCGGCAGCGGCAGGTCGAGCGTGTCGCCCTCGCGCAGCGCCTCCTTGTGTCGTGTGCCGAGCACCAGGCGCAGGCTGCCGCCGAGGTATGCCAGCGCGGCGCCGTCATGCCAGCGACCGGCGGGATCGGGCTCGCCGCTGTCGAGCCTGAGCTTGAGTTGTGGGCTGCGGGCTGTTGCAACATTCATGGCGAAACCTCATAGAGCTGCGGGCTGATGCGGCGCATCTCGGCTTCGATCCAGGCCTCGGCCCGGTTCGTCACTTCGTTTGCCGTGAGTCCGGTCGGATCGATCACCGGGCCGACGCTGACGGTGACGGTGCCGCATTTCTTGAACAGTGCGTTGCGGCCCCAGAACTCCCCGGAATTGAGCGCCACGGGAACCACCGGCGTGCCGGTCTCGACGGCAAGGTGCGCGCCGCCGATCTTGTAGCGGTTCTTGGAGCCGGGTTGCGCGCGGGTGCCCTCCGGAAAAATGATCACCGTGTAGCCCTTGTCGAGACGATCGCGGCCCTGGTCGACCAGCCGCTTCAGGCTCGACCGGCTGGCGTTGCGGTCGGTCTCGATCATCGGAATCGCAGCCAGCGCCCAGCCGAAAAACGGCAGGTATTTGATCTCCTTGCGCCAGACGAACACGGTGTCCTTGAACACCTCCTGCAGCATGAACGTTTCCCAGGCCGACTGATGCTTGCACAGGACGACGGCCGGGCGGGCGGGAATGTTTTCGGCGCCGACCAATCGGTAGGGAATGCCGAGCACATGCTTGATCAGCCAGATGGTGAAGTTCACCCACGGCACCACCGTCTGCCGCCGCAAATGGTGCGGCAGCGGGCGGCAGAGGATGACCCCCAGCGTGTAGGGCGGCGTCACCACCACCAGGATCAGCAGGAACAGCAGGGAACGGAATACGGCCATCGAGGTCAGCGAGCGATATGCGCGGCGGCGGCGGCAAGGTCGGGAAACACCAGCGTATCGGCCGGCAGTGCCGGATCGTCGACGGTCTTGCGGCCCTTGCCGGTCAGCACCAGCATTGGTTGCGCGCCCACGGTGGCGGCGACCTGCAGGTCGCGCAGTGAATCGCCGATGGCCGGCACGCCGGCGAGTTCGGCGTTGAAGCGTGCGGCGATCTCGCGGAACATGCCGGGCTTCGGCTTGCGGCAGTCGCAGTTGTCGGCATTGGTGTGCGGACAGAAGAATATCGCGTCGATGCGTCCGCCGGCCTGGGCCAGCGCCTTCAGCATCTTGTCGTGAATCGCCATCAGCGTATCCGTCTCGAACAGGCCGCGGCCGATGCCCGACTGGTTGCTCGCCACCACCACGCGATAGCCGGCCTGGTTGAGGCGGGCAATTGCGGCAAGGCTGCCGGGGATCGGCTTCCACTCATCCGGCGACTTGATGTACTGGTCGGAGTCGTGGTTGATCACGCCGTCGCGATCGAGAATGACAAGTTTCATGATTCCATTTTCCCCAAGGTGAGCAGCGCGGCACGGCGAAACACGGACGCAAAAGAGGCTTTGTTTGTCGCGCCGCGCTGCACTGCCCGCCTCGCCTAGCTGGACAGCTTCGAGATATCGGCGACCCGGTTCATCAGGCCGGCGAGGCGCGACAGCAGGGCCAGCCGGTTGCTGCGAATCTGCGCGTCCTCGGCCATCACCATGACGCCGTCGAAGAACGCATCGACCGCAGCGCGCAATCCGGCCAGCGCTTTCAGCGCGGCGGTGTAGTCGGCGGCGGCGAGCTGGGCTTCGATGCCCGGCGCAGCGGCTTCGACAGCGGCGAACAAGGCCTTCTCGGCACTTTCCTGCAGCAGCGCGGGGTTGACCGATGCGCCCGCTTCGCCGCCCGACTTCCTCAGGATGTTCACGATGCGCTTGTTGGCGGCGGCCAGCGCGTCGGCTTCGGGCAGCGCGGCGAATGCCTTGACCGCGGCCAGCCGCGCCGGGACCTGGTCGATCCGCGCCGGATCGAGCGCGAGGACGGCGTCGACCGCACGGTGATCGTGCCCGGCGTCGCGCAGCAGATTGCGCAGGCGTTCCCTGAAGAAGTCGGCGCTGGCGCTACGCCAATCCCCGGTGAAGACCTCGGACGCGAAGCCGGCGGCGGCAGCGTCGATCAGTTCCGGCAAGGAGAGCGGCAGCGGCGTCTCCATCAGGATGCGCAGCACGCCGAGCGCGGCGCGGCGCAGACCGAACGGGTCCTTGTCGCCGGTCGGAATCTGGCCGATGGCGAAGAAGCCGATCAGCGCATCGAGCTTGTCGGCCAGCGCGACGGCACAGGCAACGCCTCCCAGCGGCAGCGCATCGCCGTTGAAGCGCGGCTGGTAATGGCTCTGGATCGCGTCGGCGACGGCGGCCGGCTCACCATCGGCCAGCGCGTAATAGCGGCCCATGATGCCCTGCAGTTCGGGAAATTCGCCGACCATGTCGGTGACCAGGTCGGCCTTCGCCAGCAGGGCCGCCTGTTCCGCCTGCATCGGGTCGGCGCCGATGCGCTGCGCGATGGTGGCGGCCAGCTTGACCAGACGATCGACACGCTCGCCCTGGGTGCCCAGCTTGTTGTGATAGACCACCCGCGACAGCTTGCCGATGCGTGCCGAAAGCGGCGTCTTCTTGTCGGTTTCGAAGAAGAACTTGGCGTCCGCCAGGCGCGGACGGACCACGCGCGCATTGCCGGTGACGATGTTGGCGGGATCCGCCACCTTCATGTTGGAAACGACCAGGAAGCGATTGGTCAGCTTTGCGCCGCCTATGCCAACTGCGCCCGCGCCATCCATCAGCGGAAAATATTTCTGGTTCGCCTTCATGGTCAGGATCAGGCATTCCTGCGGCACGGCGAGAAACTCGGGTTCGAAGCTCGCCTCGTACACGGCGGGAAATTCGACCAGCGCCGTGACTTCATCGAGCAGCGCGTCGTCCCGCACCCAGCTGTGCTTTCCGGCGGCGCGATCGAGTTGTTCAACGATCATGGCGCGGCGCTTGTCGAAGGAGGCGATGACGCGGCCCTGTTTCTCGAGTATCGCTTCGTAATCGCCGGCGCGCGGAATGTCGATCACGCCGACGCTCATGAAGCGGTGGCCGCGCGTGACATTGCGGCTGGCAAGGCCCAGCACCTCTCCGGAAATGGTTCTGGCGCCGTGCATCAGCATCAGGCCATGCACCGGGCGCACGAATTGCGCTTCGCC
>DAIOGL010000061.1:0-5253 GCA_036745235.1 Sulfuritalea sp. | reverse complement strand
CCCTTCTTCTCGATCACGCGATCGGGCTGGCTCTCCAGGCAATCGTCGAATTGCATCGCCAGCCGGCGCGGCGTGGCGAACCAGCGCCCCTCGTTGCCGGCCTCGATGAAGCCGGCCGCCGCCAGCGACTTTTGCATCTGCTCGCGGAAGGACAGGCCCAGCTTGGCCAGCGACTTCGGCGGCAGTTCCTCGGTGAGGAGCTCGATCAGCAGCGTGGTCTTCATGCCGCGGCTCCTTTCAGCATCGGGAAGCCGAGTCGCTCGCGCGAATCGTAATAGGCCTGGGCGATCTCGCGTGCCAGCGCACGGACGCGGCCGATGTAGGCGGCCCGCTCGGTGACCGATATGGCGCCGCGCGCATCGAGCAGGTTGAAGGTATGCGAGGCCTTCATCACCATTTCGAAGCCGGGCAGCGGCAGGCTGAGGCCGATCAGGCGCTTGGCCTCGGATTCGAATTTGGAAAACTGCGCGAACAGCCAGTCGACGTCGGAATGCTCGAAGTTGTAGGTCGATTGCTCGACCTCGTTCTGGTGGTACACGTCGCCGTAGGTGACGCCGGGCGCCCAGACCAGATCGAAGACGTTTTCCACGCTTTGCAGGTACATCGCGAGGCGCTCGATGCCGTAGGTGATTTCGCCCAGCACCGGGCGGCAGGGCAGAGAGCCGACTTCCTGGAAATAGGTGAACTGCGTGACTTCCATGCCGTTGAGCCAGACTTCCCAGCCCAGGCCCCAGGCGCCCAGCGTCGGCGATTCCCAGTCGTCCTCGACGAAGCGGATGTCATGTTCGGAAGTGTTGATGCCGAGCGCGCGCAGGCTGTCGAGGTAGAGTTCCTGGATGTTCGGCGGATTCGGCTTCAGCACCACCTGGTACTGGTAGTAATGCTGCAGGCGATTCGGGTTCTCGCCGTAGCGCCCGTCCTTGGGTCGCCGCGAGGGCTGCACGTAGGCCGCGCGCCATGGCTCGGGGCCGATCGAACGCAGAAAGGTGGCAGTGTGGAAGGTGCCGGCGCCGACTTCGATGTCGTAGGGCTGGAGCAGCACGCAGCCCTGCTTGTTCCAGAAATCCTGCAGGCGCAGGATGATTTCCTGGAACGTGGGTTTATGGTTCATCGGGAAACCCTGTGAATTCGCAAAAGCAGCGATTTTACAGGGTTTCCACGACACGGCTTGACGCCGCCGGCTCAGCCGCAGCCGCTTCCGGTATCATCCGCGCCAAGATAACAATGCGCAAAGGAGCGGTACCGTGGATCAACAGGTCAGCGTGGTGTTGAAGAATGGCGAACGTTTCGATTTCCCGCTGGGTGCGGAGGATCTTGCGGCTTTCGAGCCTGCCGCCGCGCGCCACTGGATTTCCGAGTCCTTTGTCAAGGCGGGGCTGGAAACTCCGAACCCGATGGGGAAACTGTTGTTGGTCGACCAGATCCTGATGCTTGCGTTGAACTTCAAGCCGGCCGATTACAACCCGCTGACGCCCGAGGTTCGCCGCTTCCTGTGCGCCGCGCTGCAGGCCATGGGCCGCCCGACCCTGACGATCGACCTCGCGGCCTACAAGCTCTGAGCACGGCGGCGCAGGGCCGTCAGGCAGGCGCCGGTCGCTAGCAGCAACGCCAGCAAATTGCCCCAGCGGGCATAGGGTGTCAGGCCGCTGCGCCCTTGCGCCTGCACCACCAGCGCATCGGCGACGAAAGCCGGCAAGGCGGCGGCGACCGTGCCATCCGCGGCCACCATGGCCGTCATGCCGGTGTTGGTTGCGCGCAGCATCACGCGCCCCGTTTCAATGGCGCGCAACTGGGCGATCTGCAAGTGCTGCGGCTGCGCCAGCGAATCGCCGAACCACGCCGTGTTGGACATGTTCACCAGCAAAGTCGCTGTCGGCAAGGCGCCGAGCAATTCCTCGCCGAACAGATCCTCGTAGCAGATGTTCGGCGCAATGCGCAGTCCTGCGACGTTGAGCGGCGCCTGTCGCGTCGGGCCGGCGGTGAAATCCGACATCGGAATCTGCGCGAAGCGGAAGAACCAGGCAAAGCCCGGCGGCGCGTATTCGCCGAAGGGCACCAGGTGCCGCTTGGCGTAGGCGGCCGCCGCGAGTTCCGGCGTCAGCGTGACGGCGCCGTTGGTATAGCCGCCGTCCGTGGTGGCGACCGCGACGCCGATCAATGCGTCGCCGTGGCTTGTCAGGCCACGCAATACCTCGCGCGGGACTTCGTTGAAGTACAGCGGCAAGGCGGTTTCCGGCAATACGGTGAGCGCCGCCGGGTGGGCCCGTGCCAGGCGCAGGTAGGTGTCGATGGACAGCGGCAAGCGCTTCGGGTCCCACTTGAGGCTCTGCGGCACATTGCCTTGCAGCAGGCTGATGGTGACGGGGCTGCCGACCGGCTGCGTCCAGTCCATGCGGTGCAGCAGGCCGCCGAGGCCGAGCAGCAGAAGCATGGATAGCCATGCTCCCGGCTTGCGCCAGCCGGCGACGCCCATCTGGCCGACAAGCCCGCCAATCAGGGCGACGATGAAACCGACGCCGTAGACGCCAAGCACCGAGGCCCAGCCGGCCAGCGGGCTCGGCGGGCTTTGCGAGTAGCCGACCGCCAGCCAGGGGAAGCCCGTGAACAACGTGCCGCGCAGCCATTCGCCAAGCGTCCACAGGCCGGAAAAGAGCAGGACGTCGCGCGCTGCGTTGCGGCGCCAGCGCAGGAACAGGCCGCCCACCAGCGCCGGGAACAGGGCGAGATAGAGGCAGAACAGCAGGGTCGCGGCCCCTGCGGCAAGCGGCGCCATGCCGCCGAATTGCGAGAGGCTGACGTAGATCCATGACACGCCGAAGAGGAAGCAGCCGGCGCCCCACGCCAGGCCGAGCCGCATTGCTTCGCGCGTGGTGCCCGCCCTGCGCCAGAGAAGGAACAGGCCGCCCAGCGCAAGAGTCGGCGCTGGCCATACGGCGAAATACCTGTCGAAGGGCGCGAAGCCGAGGACGCAGAACGCACCGAGGGCCGCGGCGGCAAGCGTGGCAACGGCCGGGCGCCGCAGTGTCATTCGTTCGCGTGGAGGGGCGCTGAAAGCGGCAGATCCTTTTGCGGATCGACCAGGAGGGTATGTACGCGGCGGCTGTCGGCGCGCAATACCTGGATGCGCAGGCCGCCGATGCTGACGACTTCGTTGCGCTTGGGCAGGCGGCCAAGGTGATGGATGACCAGGCCGCCGACGGTATCGAAATGTTCGTCGGAGAAGGTGGTGGCGAACGCGGCGTTGAAGTCGGCAATTTCGGTCACGGCCTTGACGCGATAGCGGCCGGTGTTGTCCTTGACGATGTTGTCCGCCGTCTCGTCGAAGTCGTACTCGTCTTCGATGTCGCCGACGATCTGCTCCAGCACGTCTTCGATGGTGACCAGTCCGGCCACGCCGCCGTATTCGTCGACCACGATCGCCATGTGGTTGCGCGAGGCGCGGAATTCGCGCAGCAGCACGTTGAGCCGCTTCGATTCGGGAATGAATATCGCCGGACGCAGCGTGTCGCGCAGGTCGAATTCCTTGCCGGCGAAGTAGCGCAGCAGATCCTTGGCCAGGAGTATGCCGAGTACGTCGTCCTTGCTCTCGCCGATGGCGGGGAAGCGCGAGTGCGCGGTCTCGAGCACGATCTCCACGATCTGTTCGGGCGGCTCGTTGATATCCACCACGTCCATCTGCGCGCGCGGCACCATGATGTCGCGCACCGCCATGTCGGCCACGGAAAGCGCGCCCTCGATGATCGACAGCGCGTCGCCATCCATCAGATGGCGCTCGTAGGCACCATGCAGCAAAGCAAGGAGTTGTTCGCGGTCTTCGGGTTCGCGCAGCAGCAGCGAGGAAAGCCGTTCGATCAGACTGGGTCTACTGGAAGGGTCCATGCTTAACGATAAGGATCGGGGTAACCGAGAGTTTCCATGATCTCGCGCTCGACCGCTTCCATGCGGTCGGCATCGTCGCTGCCGGTCTCGTGGTCATAGCCCTGCAAGTGCAGCATACCATGCACGATCAGGTGAGCGAAGTGGGCTTCCAGGGACTTCCCCTGTTCCAGCGCCTCGGCGGCCACCACCGGCAGGCAGACCACCAGGTCGCCGCAAATGCGTGTGCCGGATTCGTAGGGAAAGGACAGCACGTTGGTCGCGTAATCCTTCTGCCGGTAGTCGTGGTTGAGGAGCCGGCCCTCCTCGGCCCCGACGAAACGCACGGTGATCTCGGCCGGCTTGGCGCAGGCCGCGCGCACCCAGCGACGGACCTGTGGACGTTTCGGCGCCTCGCCCTTGCCAGCGGGATATTGCACCGCGAGGCGCAGTTCAGGCAGGCGGGGTCTGGCGGGTGGTGCCATGCTTCTCGTAGGCATCGACAATGCGCGCGACCAGCGGGTGGCGCACGACATCCGAGGCGTCGAAGTCGGTGAATGCGAGGCCTCGCACGTCGGCCAGGATGCGGCGCGCTTCGACCAGGCCGGATTTCTGCCCGCGCGGCAGATCGATCTGCGTCACGTCACCGGTGACCACTGCCTTGGCGCCGATGCCGATGCGGGTCAGGAACATCTTCATCTGTTCCGGCGTGGTGTTCTGCGCCTCGTCGAGGATGATGAAGGCGTGATTCAGCGTGCGTCCCCGCATGTAGGCCAGCGGCGCAATCTCGATGTTCTGCTTTTCGAACAGCTTTGACACCTTCTCGAAACCCATCAGGTCGTACAGCGCGTCGTAGAGCGGACGCAGATAGGGGTCGACCTTCTGTGCCAGATCGCCCGGCAGGAAGCCGAGCCGCTCGCCGGCTTCGACCGCCGGGCGGGTGAGCACGATGCGGCTGACCAGGTCGCGCTCGAAGGCATCGATGGCGGAAGCGACGGCGAGATAGGTCTTGCCGGTGCCGGCCGGGCCGATGCCGAAGGTGATGTCGTGGTCCTGAATGTCGCGCAGATACTTTGCCTGATTCGGAGTGCGGCCATGCAGATCGGTCTTCTTCGTCAGCAGTCCGGGATTCGGCTGCGCCGTTGCGTTGCGATTGCGCGTGATTTCGATCAGGCCGAGCTGAAGTTCGTCGATGGAGAGAGGCTCGTTCGCCTGTTCGTAGAAGTGCTGCAAGGCCTTGGCCGCCAGTCGCGACTGCGCTTGTTCCCCGCTGATCCGGCAATTCTGGCCGCGCCGGCTGATGGTGACGTCAAAGGCTGCCTCGATCTGGCGCAGGTTCTCGTCGAGCGCGCCGCAGAGGTTTTGCAGCCGCGCGTTGTCGAGCGGCTGCAGGGAAAT
>DAIOGL010000060.1:3439-10979 GCA_036745235.1 Sulfuritalea sp. | reverse complement strand
TGACAGTTGTCGGCGAGGTAGGGCTTGAGCCCTTCCTTGAGCACGCGCCGCTTGAGCTTCGGTTCCAGTACCGGGAAGCTGATTTCGATGCGGCGGAAGAAATTGCGCTCCATCCAGTCGGCGCTCGACAGGTAGATGTTCTGCTTGCCGTCGGCGTGAAAATAGAAAATCCGGTGATGTTCGAGGAAACGCCCGATGACGGAGCGTACCCGGATGTTTTCCGAGAGGCCTTTCACGCCGGGCCGCAACGAACAGACGCCGCGGACGATCAGGTCGATGGTGACGCCGGCGGCACTGGCTTCGTACAAGGCCGAGATGATCTCGGGTTCGAGCAGGGAGTTCATCTTGGCGATGATGCGCGCGGGCTTCCCGGCCTGGGCCGCCTCGATCTCGCCGCGTATTGCCGCCAGCATCTTCGGGTGCAGCGAGAAGGGCGCCTGCCACAAGTGCTTCAGTGCGCCGGCCTTGCCCAGCCCGGTGAGCTGCTTGAACACCTCATTGACGTCGTCGCCGATTTCCGGATTGGAGGTCAACAGGCCGAAATCCGTGTAGAAGCGCGTGGTGCGCGGATGGTAGTTGCCGGTGCCGAGGTGGATGTAGCGGCGATAGCCGGTGTCCTCGCGGCGCAATACCATCAGCATCTTGGCATGGGTCTTGTAGCCGACCACGCCGTACACCACATGGGCCCCGACTTCCTCGAGGCGCGAAGCGATGGACAGATTCGCCTCCTCGTCGAAGCGCGCCATCAGTTCCACCACCACCGTGACTTCCTTGCCCTTCTCCGCGGCGCGCAGCAGATGTTCCATCAGCACCGATTCGGCGCCGGTGCGATAGACGGTCATCTTGATCGCCACCACCTGCGGATCGTCCGCGGCCTGCTGCAACAGCTGGATCACCGGGCTGAACGACTGGAACGGATGGTGCATCAGGATGTCGTGTTTGCGGATGCTTTCGAAGATGTCGTAACGCTTGGTCAGCACCTTGGGCAGGCCGGGCTGAAAGGGGGCGTACATCAGGTCGGGACGATCCACCTGATCGGGCACGGACATCAGGCGCACCAGATTGACGATGCCCGGGACGCGGTAGAGGTCGTCGCGTTCGAGGCCGAACTGCTGCAGCAGGAAGTCGGTCATGACCTCGGAGCAGTTGTCGGCCACTTCCAGGCGCACCGCATCGCCGAAGTGGCGCTGGGGGAGTTCGCCTTGCAGGGCGATGCGCAGGTTCTTCACTTCCTCGTCATCGACGAACAGGTCCGAGTTGCGCGTGACGCGGAACTGGTAGCAGCCGAGAACGTTCATGCCGGTAAACAGCTCGTTCACGTATTCGTGCAGCACCGACGACAGAAAGACGAAGCCGTAGTCGACTCCGCAAAGCTCCTTGGGCAGCTGGATCACGCGCGGCAGGGCGCGCGGCGCCTGGACGATGGCGGCGCCCGAACTGCGGCCGAAGGCGTCCGTTCCTTCCAGTTCAACCGCAAAGTTGAGGCTCTTGTTGAGCACCCGCGGAAAAGGATGGGACGGGTCGAGTCCGATCGGCGTCAGCACCGGCATGACTTCGCCGATGAAGAACTCGCGGATCCAGGCGCGCTGCTTTTCGTTCCACAGGCTGCGGCGCAAGAAGGCGATGCCTTCCTTCTCCAGTTCAGGGAGTATCACGTCATTGAGCAGCGCGTATTGCTCGGCGATCAGCTGATGCGCCTGGTCCCTGACGCGGCGGAAGACGTCCAGCGGCGCCATCCCGTCGGCGCCGGCGGCGTGGCTGCCCAGCTTCAACTGCTCCTTGAGGCCGGCGACGCGGATCTCGAAGAACTCGTCCAGATTGGACGAGACGATGCACAGGAAACGCAGCCGCTCCAGCAATGGCACCCGGTCGTCGGCGGCCTGGGCGAGAACGCGGCGGTTGAAGGCGAGCAGGGATAGTTCGCGATTGAGGAATTGCTCGGTGGGAAATCGGCGGGTGGGCTGCATTGGGGCTTTCAGATCATTCGAAACAAATAATTATGTGTCAATTTTGTTGCCGCATCATGACACGGATCAAAGCCGGGTCAGGAGGTAGAATCGACGCATGGCCTACGAACTGATCGCCGCCGTCGATCTCGGCTCCAACAGCTTTCGCCTGCAGGTGGGGCGGATTGTGGCCAACCAGATCTACCCTCTCGACGGGCTCAAGGAGCCGATACGGCTGGCTGCCGGTTTGACTGCCGACAAGCGGCTCGATGCCGCGTCCCAGCAGCGCGGCGTGGAAGCGCTGTCGCGTTTTGCCGAACGCCTGCGCAATTTCGATCCGGGGGCGGTACGCGCGGTGGCGACCAACACCCTGCGCGTGGCGAAGAACGCCACGCAGTTCCTGGAGAAGGCAGAGGCGGCGCTGGGCTTTCCCATCGAAGTGATCGCCGGGCGCGAAGAAGCGCGCCTGATCTATCTCGGCGTTGCCCACACCCTGGCCAATCCGCAAACGCGCCAGTTGGTCGTCGATATCGGCGGCGGTTCCACCGAATTCATCATCGGCCAGAATATCGATCCCATCCAGCTCGAGTCGCTCTACATGGGCTGCGTCAGCTACAGCCTGCGATTCTTTCCGGACGGTCGCGTCGACAAGCGTTCCTTCAAGGAGGCGGAGCTTGCGGCACGGCGTGAGTTGCAGACCATCGTGCACGCCTACCGCGAAACGGGATGGGACGAGGCCATCGGATCGTCCGGCACGGCCAAGGCCATCGTCGATTTGCTGGAGCTGAACGGTTTTTCCGACCATGGCCTTACCCGCGAGGGGCTGGAGAAGCTGCGCAACGAACTCCTGCATGCAGGCGAGGCCTCGCGCCTGAAACTGCAGGGGCTGCGCGCCGACCGGATTCCGGTGCTGCCCGGTGGCCTGGCGATCATGTCCGCGATATTCAAGGAGTTCGGTCTCGAGCGCATGGCCTTTTCGGAAGGTGCCCTGCGTCTCGGCGTGCTTTACGACCAGCTGGGCCGCTATCATCACGACGACCTGCGCGAAGCGACGGTGAATCGTTTCATGCAGCGCTATGAGGTGGACCGCAGGCAGGCGGCGCGCGTTGCCCATACGGCACTCGGCCTGCTCAATCAACTGGTCCCCGGGAGCCAGGAGACGGGGCATCCGGACGCGCAATTCCTGGTCTGGGCCGCGCGCCTGCACGAGATCGGAATTTCGGTGGCGCATTCCAGCTATCACAAGCACAGCGCCTACGTCCTCGCCAATGCCGACATGCCGGGATTTTCACGGCGCGACCAGGCTCGCCTGTCGCGGCTGGTGCTGGCGCATCGCGGCAAACTGGAGCGTGCCCAGCCCCTGCGCGGAGAAGCCCCGGAGTGGACGCTGATTTTCTGTCTGCGAACGGCCGTCCTGCTGCATCGATCGCGCGACGATCAGCCTTTGCCGCGGCGTTCCGCGGCATTCACCCGAAACGGCTTCCAGATGAAACTGGGCGCCGACGATCTGGATGCCCTGCCGCTGACGGCTGCGGCGCTCGACGACGAGGCGCAGCAATGGTCTGGTATCGGCAGCGAACTGCGGATTCATCGCGAAGCCTGAAGGCGCTGTGCATGACATCGCTATGATCAGGGTCCTCCCATGCTGCCAGCGCAAGCACCTGCCCGATGTCCGCCGCCCGCATTGAAGTGATCGTTCGCGACGGCGGAAGCGTCGTCAGGCTTTCCGGCCGCTGGACGCTGGCGACCACCTCGCAGCGGGTTGCGGACTTGGCGGGTGAACTGAGCCGCGTCGCCAGCCCGGCCGGCAGTTGGGACTGCCTGAACCTCGAAGCGATCGACAGCGCCGGCGCCATTTTGCTGTGGCGCGCCTGGGGCCGCGCCATGCCGTCCGACCTGTCGATCAAGCCCGAGCACTGGCGGGTCTTCGAGCGCATCGAGGCCGCCGATCACGAGCCGCGAGCGGCGCTGGTGCCTCTGTCGCCCCTGCATGGCGTGATGGTGATCGGATCGGCGGCGATCGGCGTCGGCCGCCACCTGGTCGATTTTGTCGCGCTGATCGGGCAATTCGGACTGGACCTTGTGCATGTCCTGCGCAATTGGGCCGACCTGCCAAGCCGGGAAATTTCGGCCAATCTTTACAAGAGCGGGGTGCGCGCCATGCCCGTCACCGCGCTGGTCGGCTTTCTCATCGGTGTCGTGCTCTCCTACCTGTCGGCCTTGCAGCTCAAGCAGTTCGGGGCGGACATCTTCATCGTCAATATCATCGGCCTGGGCATCGTGCGGGAACTCGGGCCGGTGCTGGTCGCGATTCTGGTCGCCGGCCGGTCCGGCTCGGCGATGACGGCGCAACTGGGCGTGATGCGCGTCACCGAGGAGATCGACGCGCTGGCGACCATGGGCGTGCCGCGGGGGCTGCGGCTGGTCTTCCCCAAGGTGGTGGCGCTGACCATTGCCTTGCCGCTGCTGGTGTTGTGGAGCACGGCGATCGCGCTGATCGGCGGCATGGTGTCGGCCCAGGTGCAACTCGACATTTCCTACGGGTTCTTCTTCCAGACCTTGCCGCGGGTCGTGCCGGCGGCGAATTTGTGGATCGGGCTGGTCAAGGGCGCGGTTTTCGGAGCATTCATCGCCCTGGTGGCCTGCCACTTCGGGCTCAGGGTGCGGCCCAACACCGAGAGCCTGTCCGCCAACACGACGGCGTCGGTGGTTTCGGCGATCACCGTGGTGATCATCCTCGACGCCATGTTTGCCATCGCGACACGCAGCATCGGCCTGCCGCCCGTATGAGCACCGCGTCATGACGGCGGTCATCCGCATTCGCGATCTCTCCACCCGTTTCGGCGACGTGTGGATCCACAAGGGCCTCAGCCTCGACGTCCAGCGCGGCGAGCTGGTTTCGCTGGTGGGTGGATCCGGCAGCGGCAAGACCACGCTGCTGCGCATGATCATCGGCCTGCTGATGCCCGACCAGGGCAGCATAGAGATCTTCGGCGAGCCCCTGTTCGGCGGCGGGGTGGCGCGCGAACGCTCGTTGCGGCAGCGTTTTGGCGTGCTGTTCCAGCACGGCGCGCTGTTTTCGGCCTTCAACGTGTTCGACAACATCGCTTTCCCCTTGCGTGAGCTGAAGCGCTATGACGAAGGGTCCATTCACGATCTGGTGATGCTCAAGCTGTCCATGGTGGAACTGCTGCCGCACCATGGCAAGCTGATGCCGGCCGAGCTGTCCGGCGGCATGGTCAAGCGTGTCGCACTGGCCCGCGCCCTGGCGCTCGAGCCGGAACTGCTGCTGCTCGATGAGCCGACCGCCGGGCTCGACCCGGACCGTTCCGACAGCTTCGTGCGCCTGATCCGGATGCTTAGCGAAGAGCTCGGCCTCACCGTGATGCTGGTCACGCACGACCTCGACACGCTGGCGGCGCTGTCGACCCGCGTTGCCGTGCTGGCCGAACAGCGCATCCTCGCCTACGGCACGACGGACGAAATCATTCAGATCGACCATCCCTTCATTCGCAACTTCTTCCTTTCCGAGCGCAGCGTGCGGGCCCTGCAGAATTCCGGGCTCGTGGCCGTGCACCATTGAGAGCGTCGAACCATGGAAAACCGATCCCACGCATTGGCTGCCGGCATTTTCACGATCCTGTTCGCCATTGCCGCGGCCGTCGCCATCTGGTGGCTGGGGCAGAGCGACGAGTCGACGACGACCTACGTCCTCGAAACGCGGCGCAACGTGACGGGCCTGAACGCGCAGGCGCAGGTGCGCTATCGCGGCATTCGTGCCGGCAAGGTGACGGCCATCGAGCCGGACGAGAACGATCCGCGGGTGATCCTGGTGCGCATCGCGGTCGACAGCCGATTCAGGCTGACCCGGAGCAGCACCGCCCAACTCGGCTACCAGGGCGTGACGGGCCTTGCCTACGTGCAGATCGAAGACGACGGCACGTCGAGCGAGCCGCTGGTGGGCAAGGACGGCGAGCCGGCGCGGATCGCGCTGCGGCCGACGCTGTTCGATACGCTGGGCGAGAAGGCGGGCGTCATCGTCGATCAGATCAGCGCGGCCTCCCTGCGGCTGGGCAAGGTGCTGGACGAGAGGAACGTGAATAATCTTTCGCGCACGCTGGAGAACGTGGCTGCGGCATCCGACGGCTTGCGCGAGATGCCGGTCATCCTTGCGTCCATGCGCGAGGCGCTGTCCGAGAGCAACTTGCGCAACCTGCGCCAGATTCTGGCGCATGTCGAGAAGACGGCGGGCGAAGGCGCGCCGCTGGCCGCCGAAATGCGCGATCTGGTGAAGTCGATGGGCGTTCTGGCGCGCCGTTTCGACCAGCTGACGAGCAGCGCCGGAGATGAGCTGACGACGGGCATGCTGCCGCGGGCGAACGCCCTGATGCGCGAGCTGGCGACCAATTCGCGGCAGTTGTCGCGCGTTCTCGACGGGCTGGAAAACAATCCGCAGATGCTGATTTTCGGCCGCGGGGCAGCCGCGCCGGGCCCCGGCGAAGCCGGCTTTTCCGCACCGGTCAAACAAGGAGGGGAACGATGAACAAGTGGCCAATCGCAATTCTTGCCGGCATGCTGCTCGCCGCTTGCGGCGGCAATGTACCGATCACAGAGCCGGCCCGCTACGACTTCGGGAGTCTGGCCGCCAAGGCGACGGAGGCGGGGCCGGCATCGCGCATTCCGATCGCGGCCGTCGACGTGCAGTCTGCGTCGTGGCTCTCGGGGCCGGCCATGCATTTCCGTCTCGCCTATGCCGAGCCCCTGCGCCGCCAGAGCTTCGCCGAAAGCCGCTGGGCCGCCCCTCCGGCGGAATTGCTCGAGGCCTTCCTGAAGCGCCGCATCGTCTTCGGCCAGGACGACTTCAACGGCACCGGCTGCCGTCTGCAACTGGTTCTCGACGAACTGGAGCAGCGCTTCGACGATCCGCAAAGGAGCGAGGTGGTGCTCGAGGCGCGTGCGCTGCTGACTCCCTTGCGCGGCGGCGAAATGCTCTCCCGGCGGGCTTTCCTGATCCGCAAACCGGCGGCAGCCGCAGATGCGCGTGCTGGCGCCGCCGCCGCGCGCGACGCGGTACAGATGCTGGCCGGCGATATCGGGACCTGGCTCGGCGACGTTGCCCGCGAGAAGCCTGCTATTGTTCAACGCTGCCGCAACAACTGACGCACTTCCGGAGGGGACCCCATGAGCAATCCTTACGCTACCGGCCTGGACAAGAATCCGGCCAACTACGTACCGCTGACGCCGCTCACCTTCATCGAGCGTTCGGCCTACATCTATCCCGCGCGCGTCGCGACGATCCACGGCAGTCGCCGCTACACCTGGGGTCAGGAATACGAGCGCAGCCGGCGGCTGGCCTCGGCGCTGGCGGCGCAGGGAGTCGGCGCCGGCGACACGGTGGCGGCGATGCTCAACAACACGCCGGAGATGTTCGAGTGCCATTTCGGCGTGCCGATGTGCGGCGCCGTGCTCAATACGCTGAACACCCGCCTCGACGCCGAGTCGATCGCCTTCATGCTCAACCATGGCGAGGCCAAGGTGCTGATCACCGACCGCGAGTATTCGCCGATGGTGAAGAAGGCCCTGGCGGAACTGGG
>DAIOGL010000060.1:0-3339 GCA_036745235.1 Sulfuritalea sp. | reverse complement strand
CCGTGGACCGTGGCGGCCAATTCCGGCACCAACGTCTGCCTGCGCCGCGTCGATCCCAAGCTGATCCTCGACGCCATCCGCGAGCACAAGGTCAGCCATTACTGCGGCGCTCCCATCGTGCATTCGATGCTGATCAGCGCGCCGGCCGCGTGGCGCGAGGGCATCGACCACAAGGTATCGGCGCTGGTGGCCGCAGCGCCGCCGCCGGCCGCGGTGATCGAAGGCATGGGCCAGATCGGCTTCAACATCACCCACGTCTATGGCCTGACCGAAACCTACGGCCCGGCCGCCGTCTGCGCCAAGCACGAGGACTGGCTGGACCTGCCGCTGGACGAGCAGGTGCGCCTCAACGGCCGCCAGGGCGTGCGCTACCACTGCCAGGAGGGTGTCACGGTGATGGACCCGGAAACCATGCAGCCGGTGCCCTGGGACGACCAGACCATGGGCGAGATCATGTTCCGCGGCAACATCGTGATGAAGGGCTACCTGAAGAATCCGCAGGCGACCGCCGAGGCCTTTCATGGCGGCTGGTACCACACCGGCGATCTGGCGGTGATGCAGCCCGACGGCTACATCAAGATCAAGGACCGCAGCAAGGACGTGATCATTTCCGGCGGCGAGAACATCTCCTCGATCGAGGTCGAAGACACGCTGTATCGCCATCCGGCGGTGATGGGTGCGGCGGTGGTGGCGACACCCGATTCGAAATGGGGCGAAGTGCCCTGCGCCTTCATCGAGCTGCGCGAGGGTGCCGAGGTGACGGCCGAGGAACTGACCGAGTTCTGCCGGCAGCGCATGGCGCGCTTCAAGGTGCCCAAGCACTTCATTTTCGAGGCCTTGCCGAAGACTTCGACGGGCAAGATCCAGAAGTTCGTCCTGCGCCAGAAGGCCAAGTCGACGCTGTCCTTCGAGTAGGGGGAAGCCATGGTCTGGATGCCACGCATCGCCGCGGCGCTGCTGATTTTGCTGGTCGCCGTGGCGGCCGCCGTGGTGGTCTGGTGGCAGCGGGTGATGCCGTCGACCGAAGGCCGCCTGGAGGTTGCCGGGCTGGCCGGCGAAGTCCGCATCGACCGTGACGAGGCCGGGATTCCGACCGTGCGCGGCGCGAGCCGCGACGCCGTGCTGTTCGGTCTCGGCTTCGCCCATGCGCAGGACCGCCTGTGGCAACTCGACAATCACCGCCGCATCGGCGCCGGGCGGCTTGCGGAGGCGTTCGGACCGGCGGCGCTGGATAACGACAAGTTCCTGCGCGCGCTCGGCGTGCGCCGCGCCGCCGCCGCGCAATGGGCGCAGATGCAAGGCGATGCGCGCGCCGCGGTGCTTGCCTACACTGCCGGCGTCAACGCTTTCATCGGCGGCCAACTGAGTGCGCGGCCGCCCGAGTTCCTGATCCTCGGCCTGCAGCCGGAGCCGTGGACGCCGGAAGATACGCTGGCCTGGGGCATCATGATGGCCTGGGACCTCGGCGGCAACTGGACCAACGAGCTGCTGCGGATGCGCCTCGCCAAGACCCTGCCGGTGGCGCGCATCAACGAATTGCTGCCGCCCTATCCGGGCGAGAAGCCGCTGCTGGTGCGCGACTATGCGGCGCTGTATCGCGACCTGAAGGTGAGCGGCGACCTCGGCCAGCGGGCGCTGCTCGATGCGCCCGAATCCGGCGTCGAGGGCGTCGGCTCGAACAACTGGGTGGTCGCCGGTTCGCACACGGTCTCCGGCAAGCCGCTGCTTGCCAACGATCCGCACCTCAAGCTGACGGCGCCGGCGCTCTGGTATTTCGCACGCCTCGAAGCCCCCGGCTTCAAGGTGGCGGGGGCGACCATGCCGGGCTTTCCCTTCGTCGTGCTGGGGCAGAACGAACGCATTGCCTGGGGCGCCACCAACACCAACCCGGATGTGCAGGACGTCTATCTGGAGCAGATCAAGGCAGACGACGCGTCCCGCTATCGCACCCCGGAGGGCTGGGCGGCCTTTCAATCCTTCGACGAAACCATACGCGTCAAGGGCCAGGCCGACGTCAAGCTGACGGTGCGCGCCACCCGCCACGGTCCGGTGATTTCCGACTCCGGAGTCGTCGTCGTCGCCGGCCTGACCGGCGCCGCACCCGGCCCGGCGTATGCGCTGGCCTTGCGCTGGACGGCGCTGGACGCCGATGCCGGCGGCATCGAGGCCGGGCTGGCGGTGAATCGCGCCGGATCGGTGGCGGAATTCATCGCGGCAGTGGAAAAGCATGTGGCGCCGATGCAGAACATGGTGGTGGCCGACGTCGACGGCGGCATCGGCTTCGTCGCCGCCGGCCGCGTGCCGCTGCGCCGTGCCGACAACGACCTGCATGGAGTCGCGCCGGCGCCCGGCTGGGAGAAGCGCTACGACTGGAGCGGCTTTGTCGCTGCGGGCAAGACGCCGCGCGAGATCGACCCGCCGCGCGGCTGGATCGCCACCGCCAATCACCGCATCACCAGCGCCGACTATCCGGAGTACATCACCAGCGAATGGGCGCTGCCGTATCGCCAGCAGCGCATCGAGGCCTTGCTCGCGGCGCAACCGAAGCACGACAAGGAAAGCCTGCGCCGGATCCAGGCAGACGTCCTGTCGCTCGCCGCCCGGCGCCTGCTGCCCCATCTGCGCAAGGCCGCACCGACGCACGCGCTGGGCGCCGCGGCAATGCAGAAGCTCGCGGCCTTCGAGGGCGAAATGCGCGCCGGCGAGGCGGCACCGCTGATCTTCGCCGCCTGGGCGCGGGAAATGACGAGAGCCGTGTTCGCCGATGAAATGGGCGGCGATGAAGCCTACCTGCGGCAGGTCGGCCGCAGCGATTTCCGCGCCGGACTCGAGGGCGTCCTCGAAAGAAACGACGCCTGGTGGTGCGACGACAAGGCCACGCCGGCCGTCGAAACCTGCGAGCAACTGGTCAGCCGTTCGCTGGATCGCGCGCTCGGCGAGCTGCAGCAGAAGCTGGGTGCGGACATCGCACGCTGGCAGTGGGGCACGCTGCACCAGGCCCGTTCGGAGCACCGGCCGTTCTCGAAAGTGCCGCAAATCGCGCCCTGGTTCGAATTGCGCGCGGCGACCGGCGGCGACAACTACACCGTCAATGTCGCCCGCTATCATCTCAAGGGCGACGAACCCTATCTCAACGAACACGCCGCCAGCCTGCGCGCGATTTACGATCTCGGCGATGCCGGGAAGTCCGGCGTGATGCATTCCAGCGGCCAGTCCGGTCTCTTTCTGGCGCCGCAGTACCGCGACCTCGCCGCTCCATGGGCGGCCCTGCGCGATCTGCCGCTGTGGGGCAAGGGCGAGCACAAATTGGTACTACAGGGCCGCTCTGCGGCAAAATGA
>DAIOGL010000059.1:0-11008 GCA_036745235.1 Sulfuritalea sp. | reverse complement strand
GTGAAGGCGGTCGCACCGTCGGCGCCGGTGTCGTTGCCAAGGTCATCGAATAACAACGCGCAGCTTTAACAAGCGGGCGGCACTTCGAAACGAGGTGTCGCCCTGTAGTCTCTGCTGCAGGGGTGTAGCTCAATTGGCAGAGCGGCGGTCTCCAAAACCGCAGGTTGGGGGTTCGATTCCCTCCGCCCCTGCCAATGAATTGAAGCATTTGCGCAATAACTGACTATTTATGGCCGATAAACTCAAGTTCATGCTGGCATTGCTGCTGTTGGCGGCCGGTGTGACTGGCTTCTACCTGCTCCGCGAGCAGCCGATGATCCTGCGCGTGCTGTCCGTGTTCGCGGGCTTGGGCGCTGGTGTTGCCGTAGCGTGGTTTACCGAGCCGGGGCGGCGCTTTTTCGACTTCAGTCGGGAAGCCGTGGTGGAGACAAAAAAGGTTGTCTGGCCTTCGCGCAAGGAAACGATCCAGACCACCGGCATCGTGTTCGCCTTCGTGCTGGTGATGGCGATTGTGTTGTGGATGACTGACAAGGGCCTCGAATGGGTGCTCTACGACCTGGTTCTGGGCTGGAAAAAATCATGACAAAACGCTGGTACGTCGTTCACGCCTATTCCGGTTTCGAGAAATCGGTGCAGCGCGCCCTGATCGAGCGCATTACGCGCGCCGGGATGCAGGACAAGTTTGGCCAAGTGCTGGTGCCGGTCGAAGAAGTCGTCGAAATGAAAAACGGGCAGAAGAGCATTTCCGAGCGGAAGTTCTTCCCCGGCTATGTGCTGGTCGAGATGGACATGGATGACGACTCCTGGCACCTCGTCAAGAGCACGCCGAAGGTCACCGGCTTTGTCGGTGGCACCTTGACCAAGCCGACTCCGATATCGGTGAAGGAAGTCGCGAAGATCATGCAGCAGGTGCAGGAAGGGGTCGAAAAGCCCCGTCCCAAGGTGCTGTTCGAGGTGGGCGAGATGGTTCGCATCAAGGAAGGCCCGTTTACCGACTTCAACGGCAACGTCGAGGAAGTCAATTACGAAAAGAGCCGCCTGCGTGTCTCCGTGACCATATTCGGTCGTGCGACGCCGGTCGAACTGGAGTTTGCCCAGGTCGAGAAGGCATAGATTTTTACCGGCGCCGCGGCGGTTTCCGCGGCAAGAGGAGCGCCAGTAGGCTTGCCGACCGCGCGCTAGGACTCACGTAGATAGGAGCCATCATGGCAAAGAAGATAATCGGCTACATCAAGCTGCAAGTGCCGGCCGGCAAGGCTAATCCCTCGCCTCCCATCGGTCCCGCGTTGGGCCAGCGCGGCCTCAACATCATGGAATTCTGCAAGGCGTTCAACGCCCAGACGCAAGGCCTCGAGCCCGGTCTGCCGATTCCCGTGGTGATTACCGCATTCGCGGACAAGAGCTTCACCTTCATCATGAAGACGCCGCCGGCGACGATTCTGATCAAGAAGGCGGCTGGAATTCAAAAGGGCTCGCCGAAGCCCCATACGGACAAGGTTGGTTCGATCACCAAGGCGCAGGCCGAGGAAATCGCCAAGGCCAAGATGAAAGATTTGACGGCTGCCGATCTCGAAGCTGCCGTACGCACCATCGCGGGCTCCGCTCGCAGCATGGGCATCACCGTGGAGGGCCTGTAATCATGGCAAAGACATCCAAACGCGTGCAAGCGGTGCTCGCCAAGGTCGACCGCAGCAAAGCCTATCCGGTCAGCGATGCGCTGAGCCTGGTGAAGGAATGCGCGACCGCCAAGTTCGATGAGTCGATCGACGTCTCCGTGAACCTCGGCATCGACGCCAAGAAGTCCGATCAATTGGTCCGCGGTTCCGTCGTGCTGCCTTCCGGTACCGGCAAGACCGTGCGCGTCGCCGTGTTCGCCCAGGGCGAGAAGGCCGAGGCGGCACGCGCCGCAGGTGCCGATGTGGTCGGCTTCGATGACCTGGCCGCCGAAGTCAAGGCCGGCAACATGAATTTCGACATCGTGATCGCGACCCCGGATGCGATGAAGGTGGTCGGTGCCCTGGGTCAGATTCTGGGCCCGCGCGGCCTGATGCCGAACCCGAAGGTCGGTACGGTGACCATGGACGTGACCACGGCGGTGAAGAACGCCAAGGCAGGTCAGGTGCAGTACCGCACCGACAAGGCCGGCATCATTCATTGCACGATCGGCCGCGCGTCGTTCAGCGTCGAGGCCCTGCAGACCAACCTTGCAGCCCTGATCGATGCGCTGCAGAAGGCCAAGCCCGCCGCATCCAAAGGGCATTATCTGAAAAAAGTGTCGCTGTCCAGCACCATGGGCGCCGGCGTTCGCGTCGACCAGGCCAGCCTGGCGGCATAAGCATAGAAAGAACTTTGGGCTGTTGCGTCGCTCGTGCAGTCTGGCGAAAGGCGCGGCAGGTTATCAAAGACCGCAGGTGTCCGTGAGGACTTAAATGCTGGCGACGGAACAGTGTCGCAGCTGCCGGCGTAGATGGCGTTACCCGATGACGGAATTTCGGTTCCTGAATGAAGGTCGCCGTATCGCCAGCGCCGACTTTTCGGCGCTGGGGTTTGACTAGGAGTTGACCGTGAGTCTCAATCTTGACGACAAGAAGACGGTAGTTGCCGAAGTATCCGCAGAAGTTGCGAATGCCCAGTCGATCATCGTCGCAGAGTACCGTGGTCTCGGAGTGGTTGATCTCACCGCATTGCGTGCCAACGCACGCAAGAACGGTGTGTACCTGCGTGTAGTAAAGAATACCCTGGTTCGTCGCGCCATTGCCGGCACGCCGTTCGAAGGCCTGTCTGCGAAGCTGGTTGGTCCCCTGATCTATGGAATTTCCAAGGATCCGGTGGCCGCTGCCAAGCTGCTCAACGACTTCGCCAAGGGTAATGACAAGCTCGCCATCAAAATCGGCGCAATGCCCAACTACGTCATGGACGTGGCTGGTGTCAAGGCGCTGGCGACGATGCCGAGCCGCGAGGAACTGTTGTCCAAGCTTCTCGGCACCATGCAGGCACCGATCACCCAGTTTGTCCGCACTTTGAACGAAGTCCCGACGAAGTTCGTCCGGGGCCTCGCCGCCGTGCGCGACGCCAAAGAGACTGCGTAATCGTTTTTCATTGAACCAAACATTCATTCAGGAGTTGTAATCATGGCTGTAAGCAAAGCTGAAATACTCGATGCCATCGCTGGCATGACCGTTCTCGATCTGTCCGAACTGATCAAGGAAATGGAAGTCAAGTTTGGCGTTTCCGCCGCTGCGGCTGCCGTTGCCGCCGCCCCCGCTGCCGCCGCTGCAGCTGCCGTGGAAGAGCAGACGGAATTCACCGTAATGCTGCTGGCTGCGGGCGAAAAGAAGGTCGAAGCGATCAAGGTGGTGCGTGCTGCTACCGGCCTCGGCCTCAAGGAAGCCAAGGATCTGGTTGATGGCGCACCGAAGGCCGTCAAGGAAGGCATTTCCAAGGCTGATGCCGAAGCTCTCAAGAAGCAACTTGAGGAGGCGGGTGCCAAGGTCGAAGTCAAGTAATCGCGATTCGATCGCGGGTTGGCGGCCTTGCCGTCAACCCGCTATTGGTCCTTGTGGAAACAGAAGTGTGTTGTACCTGTCGAGTTTCACCCCTTTGTAGCTGATCCGGGGGTTACACGAGAGTGCTGAACCATTGTGCTTCAGCCCTGTCTTTTGACCTTCGACGTCTGAATCCTGAACGGAGCCACCATGGCGTATTCCTATACCGAAAAAAAGCGCATTCGCAAGAGCTTTGCAAAGCGGGCCAACGTCCTCGACGTGCCCTTTCTGCTGGCGACGCAGATCGAGTCCTACACGCGCTTCCTCCAGGCCGACGTGCCGCCGGCACAGCGCCGCAACGAAGGCCTCCAGGCTGCATTCACGTCCATCTTCCCAATTGTCGCGCATTCGGGAAATGCCCGCCTCCACTTCGTCGAATTCATGCTCGGTGAGCCGACCTTTGACGTCAAGGAATGCCAGCAACGCGGCCTGACCTTCGCCAGCCCGCTGCGCGCCAAGGTTCGCCTCGAGTTGCTCGATCGCGACACCAAGGCAGTCAAGGAAGTCAAGGAAGACCAGCCGCTGTACATGGGCGAAATTCCCCTGATGACGACCACCGGTTCTTTTGTGATCAACGGCACCGAGCGGGTCATCGTTTCCCAGTTGCACCGTTCGCCGGGCGTGTTCTTCGAGCACGACAAGGGCAAGACCCACAGCTCGGGCAAGCTGTTGTTTTCGGCGCGCATCATTCCCTATCGCGGCTCGTGGTTGGACTTCGAATTCGATCCGAAGGACATCCTGTACTTCCGTATCGATCGCCGCCGCAAGATGCCGGTGACAATCCTGCTCAAGTCGATCGGCATGACGCACGAGCAGATCCTGGCGACGTTCTTCGAATTCGACGCCTTCCATTTCTCGAAAAAGGGTATCTCGTTCGAAGTGGTGCCGGAACGGCTGCGCGGCGAAGTGGCGAAATTCGACATTCTCGACAAGGCCGGCAAGCTGATTGTCGCCAAGGACAAGCGCATCACGGTCAAGCACATTCGCGAAATGGCCGAGGCCGGCATCAAGAAAATCCTGGTGCCCGACGAGTTCATGATGGGAAGGGTGCTCGCCCACAACATCATCAACGCGGAGACCGGCGAAGTGTTGGCCAATGCCAACGACGAGATCACCGAGGACCTGCTGGGCAAACTGGCAGCCGGCGGTGTGGAGCAGATTCAAACCTTGTACGTGAACGATCTGGATCGCGGCGCCTATATCTCCTCTACGCTGCGTATCGACGAGACCGCCGATCAGTGGGCCGCGCGCGTGGCCATTTACCGGATGATGCGTCCCGGCGAACCGCCGACGGAGGACGCCGTCGAAAACCTGTTCCACGGCCTGTTCTACTCGGAAGAGCGCTACGACCTTTCCGCGGTCGGCCGCATGAAATTCAACCGTCGCGTCGGCCGCGATGAAATCGAAGGCGCGGGCACGCTGTCGAACGAAGATATCGTCGACGTGGTCCGCATTCTGGTCGAACTGCGCAACGGTCGCGGCGAAGTCGATGACATCGATCACCTCGGCAACCGCCGGGTGCGATCGGTTGGCGAACTCGCCGAGAACCAGTTCCGTGCCGGTCTGGTGCGTGTCGAGCGCGCCGTCAAGGAGCGTCTGAACCAGGCCGAGAGCGACAACCTGATGCCGCACGACCTGATCAACGCCAAGCCCATCTCGGCAGCGATCAAGGAATTCTTCGGATCGAGCCAGCTTTCGCAGTTCATGGACCAGACCAACCCGCTGTCCGAGATCACGCACAAGCGCCGCGTCTCGGCCCTCGGCCCGGGCGGCTTGACCCGAGAGCGTGCCGGTTTCGAGGTGCGCGACGTGCACCCGACACACTACGGCCGTGTCTGCCCGATCGAAACGCCGGAAGGTCCGAACATCGGCCTCATCAACTCACTGGCGCTGTATGCGCGCACCAACGAGTACGGCTTCATGGAAACGCCCTACCGCAAGGTGGAGAACAGCCACGTCACCGACGAGATCGAGTACCTCTCGGCGATCGAGGAAGGCAAGTACGTCATCGCCCAGGCCAATGCCCAGCTGGACAAAAAGGGCAAGCTCAGCGACGCTCTGGTCTCGTGCCGCTTCAAGGGCGAATTTGAGCTGAAGGAACCTCCCGAAGTCCAGTACATGGACGTGGCGCCAAGCCAGATCGTCTCTGTCGCGGCCTCGCTGATTCCCTTCCTCGAGCATGACGACGCCAACCGAGCACTGATGGGCGCCAACATGCAGCGCCAGGCCGTGCCCTGCCTGCGTCCCGAAAAGGCGCTGGTCGGTACCGGCATCGAGCGCACTGTCGCTGTCGATTCGGGCACGGCGGTGCAAGCCTTGCGCGGCGGCGTGGTGGACTATGTCGACGCCAACCGCATCGTGGTGCGCGTCAACGACGCAGAAACGGTTGCGGGCGAAGTCGGTGTCGACATCTACAACCTGATCAAGTACACGCGTTCCAACCAGAACACCAACATCAATCAGCGACCAGTGGTGAAAGTCGGCGACCTGATCGCCAAGGGCGATGTCGTGGCCGATGGCGCGTCGACCGATCTGGGCGAACTGGCTCTTGGCCAGAACATGCTGGTGGCGTTCATGCCGTGGAACGGTTACAACTTCGAGGACTCGATCCTGATCTCGGAGCGCGTGGTGGCGCATGATCGCTTCACCTCGATCCATATTGAGGAACTGACGGTAGTCGCGCGCGACACCAAGCTCGGCGCCGAGGAAATCACGCGCGATATCGCCACGCTCGGCGAGTCGCAACTCGGGCGCCTCGACGAATCGGGCATCGTCTACATCGGCGCCGAAGTCGAGGCGGGTGACGTGCTGGTCGGCAAGGTAACGCCGAAGGGCGAGACGCAGCTGACCCCGGAAGAGAAGCTGCTGCGCGCGATTTTCGGCGAGAAGGCTTCCGATGTGAAGGACACTTCGCTGCGCGTGCCCTCCGGCATGATCGGCACGGTGATCGATGTTCAAGTATTTACCCGCGAAGGCATCGAGCGCGACAAGCGTGCCCAGTCGATCATCGACGACATGCTGAGGGGTTACAAGCAGGATCTGGCCGACCAGATGCGCATTGTCGAGCGCGACACCTTCTCGCGGATCGAGAAGCTGCTGGTCAACAAGGTCGCCGCCAAGGGACCGAAAAAGCTCGTCAAGGGCACCAAGATCACCAAGGCCTATCTCGAGTCGGTGGAGCATTACCACTGGTTCGACATTTCGCTGGTCGACGAAGATGCACAGCAGCAACTCGAAAATCTGCGGGACAGCGTGGAGCAGACCCGCAAGGACTTTGACGTCGCCTTCGAGGCGAAGAGGAAGAAGCTGACCCAGGGCGACGAACTGCCGCCGGGTGTGCAGAAAATGGTCAAGGTCTATCTCGCCGTCAAGCGCCGCCTGCAGCCGGGCGACAAGATGGCCGGCCGCCACGGCAACAAGGGTGTGGTCTCCAAGATCGTTCCGATCGAGGACATGCCGCACATGGCCGATGGCACGCCGATGGACATCGTGCTCAATCCGCTCGGTGTGCCCTCGCGGATGAACATTGGACAGATCCTGGAAACCCACCTCGGCTGGGCAGCCAAGGGTCTTGGTCAGAAGATCAGCGAGATGCTGAGGAAGCAGGCAGCCGCAGCCGAGATCCGCAAGCTGCTGAACAAGATTTACAACTCGTCGGGGCGCAGCGAGGACATCGACAGCCTGACCGAAAGGGAAGTCGTGGAACTTGCAGGGAACCTGCAGGGTGGCGTGCCTTTCGCCACGCCGGTGTTCGATGGCGCAAATGAGGCTGAAATCAAGACCATGCTGGAGCTTGCCGGTCTGCCCAGCAACGGGCAGGTAGACCTCTATGACGGCCGCACCGGCGACTCGTTCGAACGCCAGGTCACGGTCGGTTACATGCATGTCCTGAAGCTGCATCACCTGGTGGACGACAAGATGCATGCCCGTTCCACGGGTCCGTACAGCCTCGTTACCCAACAGCCGTTGGGCGGCAAGGCGCAGTTCGGTGGCCAGCGCTTCGGCGAAATGGAAGTCTGGGCACTGGAGGCTTACGGCGCCGCGTACGTGTTGCAGGAAATGCTTACCGTCAAATCCGACGACGTCAACGGTCGCACCAAGGTGTACGAAAACATCGTCAAGGGCGAGCACAAGATCGATGCCGGCATGCCGGAATCGTTCAACGTGCTGGTCAAGGAAATCCGTTCGCTGGCGATCGATATCGATCTCGAGCGTTACTGAGCCGCCAGAGCCCCTAGGAGAAAATACACATGAAAAGCCTGTTTGCAGACCTGTTCAAGCAGAACCTGGCGGCCGAGGAGGAGTTCGACGCGATCACGATCGGTCTTGCTTCCCCGGACAAAATCCGTTCCTGGTCCTATGGCGAAGTCAAAAAGCCGGAGACCATCAACTACCGTACCTTCAAGCCGGAGCGTGATGGCCTTTTCTGCGCCAAGATCTTCGGCCCGGTCAAGGATTACGAGTGTCTCTGCGGCAAGTACAAGCGCTTGAAGCACCGTGGCGTGATCTGTGAAAAGTGCGGCGTGGAAGTCACCCAGTCGAAGGTGCGTCGCGAACGCATGGGCCACATCGAACTGGCCTCGCCGACAGCGCACATCTGGTTCCTGAAGAGCCTGCCGAGCCGTCTCGGCATGGTGCTCGACATGACGCTGCGCGACATCGAGCGTGTCCTGTATTTCGAAGCCTTCGTGGTCGTTGATCCGGGCATGACCCCGCTCAATCGGGCGCAATTGCTGACGGAAGATGACTACCTTGCAAAGGTCGAGGAATACGGCGACGATTTCACCGCGGTGATGGGTGCCGAGGGCGTGCGCGAACTGTTGCGTACCCTCGACCTCAACCGTCAGGTGGAGACTCTGCGCCAGGAACTGGAAACCACCGGATCCGAGGCGAAGAGCAAGAAGATTTCCAAGCGACTGAAGGTTCTCGAGGGATTCCAGCAGTCGGGCATCAAGCCGGAATGGATGATTCTCGAAGTGCTGCCGGTGCTGCCGCCGGATCTGCGCCCCCTGGTTCCGCTGGATGGTGGGCGGTTTGCCACCTCCGACCTCAACGACCTCTATCGCCGCGTCATCAATCGCAACAATCGCCTCAAGCGTCTGCTTGAACTCAAGGCGCCGGACATCATTGTCCGCAACGAAAAGCGCATGCTGCAGGAGGCGGTCGACTCCTTGCTCGACAACGGTCGTCGCGGCAAGGCCATGACCGGCGCCAACAAGCGTCCGCTGAAGTCCCTGGCCGACATGATCAAGGGCAAGGGCGGGCGCTTCCGTCAGAACCTGCTGGGCAAGCGCGTCGACTACTCCGGCCGTTCGGTCATCGTGGTCGGTCCGCAGCTCAAGCTGCACCAGTGCGGCTTGCCGAAAAAGATGGCGCTCGAGCTGTTCAAGCCGTTTATTTTCGAGCGCCTCGAGAAGATGGGTATCGCCAGCACCATCAAGGCAGCGAAGAAGGAAGTCGAAGCCGAAACCCCGGTGGTCTGGGATATTCTCGAAGAGGTCATTCGTGAGCATCCGGTGATGCTGAACCGCGCACCGACGCTGCACCGTCTTGGCATTCAAGCCTTCGAACCGACGCTTATCGAAGGCAAGGCGATCCAGTTGCATCCGCTGGTTTGCGTGGCGTTCAACGCCGACTTCGACGGCGACCAGATGGCGGTCCATATTCCGCTTTCTCTCGAAGCACAGATGGAAGCCCGTACGCTGATGCTGGCCTCGAACAATGTCCTTTCGCCGGCCAACGGTCAGCCGATCATCGTTCCCTCGCAGGACGTCGTGCTGGGTCTTTACTACGCCACGCGCGAGAATGTTTCCGCCCGGGGTAACGGCATGATGTTCACGGATATCGCCGAGATCACGCGCGCAGTTGACTCGCGGCAGATCGATCTCCATGCGCGCATCACGGTGCGGATTCGCGAATATGAACTTGACGCGGACAAGCAGTGGCAGGAGAAGCTGACCCGCTATTCGACGACCGCGGGTCGTGCCTTGCTGTCGGAAATCCTGCCGCGCGGGCTGCCGTTCAAGGTGATCGACAAACCGCTCAAGAAAAAGGAAATTTCGAAGCTGATCGACGAGAGCTTCCGTCGTTGCGGCCTCAAGGAAACCGTGGTGTTCGCCGACAAGCTGATGCAAGCCGGCTTCCGCCTCGCTACCCGGGCGGGCATTTCGATCTGCGTCGATGACATGCTGGTGCCGACGCAAAAGCACAGCCTGATAGCGGCGGCGGAAGCCGAGGTCAAGGAAATCGAGAAGCAATACACCTCCGGCCTTGTCACTGTCGGAGAACGCTACAACAAGGTGGTGGATATCTGGGGCCGTGCCGGCGACCAGGTGGCCAAGGCCATGATGGATCAACTTGCGCATGAGGTGGTTACCGGGCTCGACGGCAAGCAAGTCAGTCAGGAGTCTTTCAATTCCATTTACATGATGGCGGACTCCGGTGCACGGGGCTCCGCAGCCCAGATTCGCCAATTGGCCGGTATGCGTGGCTTGATGGCCAAGCCGGACGGCTCGATCATCGAAACCCCGATTACCTCGAACTTCCGCGAGGGACTCAACGTTCTGCAGTACTTCATTTCGACCCACGGCGCGCGTAAGGGCCTGGCCGATACCGCGTTGAAGACGGCCAATTCCGGCTATCTGACACGGCGCCTGGTGGACGTGACTCAAGACCTGGTGGTGATCGAGGACGACTGCGGTACTCAGAATGGCTTTGCCATGAAGGCCCTGGTGGAGGGCGGCGAAGTGATCGAACCGCTGCGCGAGCGCATTCTTGGCCGCGTTGCCACCAACGATGTGATCAATCCGGATACACAGGAAGTGCTGTTCGCAGCGGGCTATCTGCTCGACGAGGACGCTGTCGATGCCATCGAAGCGCTGGACATCGACGAAGTTCGCGTGCGCAGCCCGTTGTCCTGCGAAACCCGCTATGGCTTGTGCGCGAAGTGCTACGGCCGCGACCTGGGCCGCGGCTCATTGGTCAATGCCGGCGAGGCGGTTGGAGTGATCGCCGCCCAGTCGATCGGCGAGCCGGGCACGCAGCTGACGATGCGTACCTTCCACGTCGGCGGCGCGGCATCGCGTTCGGCGGCGCAGAGCAGCATCGAGGCCAAGAGTTCAGGCGTGATCCGTTTTACCGCGACCATGCGTTATGTCACAAATCCGAAGAACGAAAAGATTGTCATCTCCCGCTCCGGGGAAGTGATGATCACAGACGACAACGGTCGCGAGCGCGAGCGCCACAAGGTACCCTATGGCGCAACCTTGCTGGCGGACGACGGCAAACCGGTCAAGGCCGGGACGCAACTGGCGACATGGGATCCGCACACCCGTCCGATCGTTACCGAGTACGCGGGCACGGTCAAGTTCGAGAACGTAGAGAAGAACGCGACGGTCGCCGAACAGATGGACGAGGTCACCGGCCTGTCCACGTTGGTCGACATCGATCCAAAGCGAGGTGCC
>DAIOGL010000058.1:3127-11130 GCA_036745235.1 Sulfuritalea sp. | reverse complement strand
ATCACCGGCTTCCAGGCCGCGGGGACGCTGGGCCGCCGGCTGGTCGACGGCGCGCGGCTGGTGCATATCTTCGGCAAAGCGGTGCCGGTCCGGGCCGCGATCCATACCGTCGGCGGCCTGTCGGCGCATGCCGATCAGGCCGGTCTGCTCGACTGGCTGCGCGGCTTCCACAAGCCGCCGCAGCATGTCTATGTCGTGCATGGCGAGCCGGCCGCCTCGGCCGCTTTCGCGCAGGCGATCCATGATCAGCTGGGCTGGCCGCTGCCGCACCTGCCGCTCATGGGCGAGAGAATCAGCCTGTAGGGGGACTGCATATCGCCGGCACCGGCACGATGTCCGGAACGGCCGCAATGCGCAAATCTGCCGTCGTGCCGCGTCGCCTCAACGGACCCGCAGGGCCCGCAGGGCAGGGCGCAGCCCCAGCGTCAGCGGCAACACCAGCAGCACGACTGCCGCGATCACGCCGCAGGTGCGCGGCACGCCGATCGCATCCCCGAGCAGGCCATAGAGCACCGGCGACACGGCGCCCGCCCCGATCGTGAGCGTGTAGAAGACCCCGAAGGCGCGAGCCCGTCGCGCGACCGGCACGAGTTCCGGCACCGTTCCGTAAAGTATCGACGACGTGCCGTTCAGCGCAATGCCGATCGCCGGCAGCAGCAGCATCGACGCATCCAGCGAAAGCGGCAGCAGCGCGACGATGCCGGCGGCGGTGGCAAGCTCGGTCAGGATCGTCGTGCGCAGCACGCCGGCGCGCGCGGCAATCAGGCCGCAGAAGAATTTTCCCGCGGCGCCGCCGGCGAAGACCAGGCTCAGCGCGAAGCCCGCCTGGGTGATCGACGCACCCTTCGCGATCAGCAGGAAGGGCAATAGCGTCAGAAAACCCATGCGCGTTGCGCTGTCGATGAAGCCGATCGCCGCCAGCGAGACGAAGCCCGGGGTCGCCATCGAGCCGGTCGCGGCGCCTGCCGCGGCGGCGGCTGGCGGCGCATCGGACGGCGCCGCCGCCGGGGGCAATGCCCGCGGAACGGCAAACCAGATCGCAAGCGCCGCGCCGAGGCCGAGCGCGCCCATCAGCGATGTCACCGCATGCCAGTCGAGCACCGCCAGCAGCGCAGCGCAAAGCGCCGGCAACAGCACCTTGCCGACGTCGCCGGAAAAATTGTAGGTGCCCAGCGCGGCGCGCAGCTGCGTGCCTTCGAACGCGCGGGACGTGAGCGCGGAGCCGAGCGGATGCTGCACGCTCGCCCCGGCGCCGCTCAGCATCAGGCACAGCGCGAGGCCGAGAAATCCTCCGGTCCAGCCCGTCACGATGAACCCGGCCGCGGCCACGACCGTGCCAAGCGCAAGCAGCAGGCGCTCGCCTACGCGCTCGGCGAGTAGGCTCGACGGCACCTGCAAGGCCGCCATCGAACCGGAATACAGCATCTTGAGCATGCCGACCTGGGCGAACGACAGCCCGAATGCCGCCTGCCAGATCGGAAACAGCACGTACAGCAGATCGGCGAATCCGTCGTGCAGCACGTGCGCGCCGCAGCAAGCGGCAAGCGTTCGCCGGCTGCGCAAAGGCCGGGGTGGATCCGATGCGGCGAGCGCGGCGGTGCCCATGCGATGGCTGCGCTTCTACGCCTGCTGCCGCACAACGGCCCGCTCCAGGCCGTGGGACCGGTATATCTGCGTGACGGCGTCCGTGGCGAGATAGTCGAGCAGCGCACCGCCCCACTCGCCGCCATCGCCGATGAGTCCGCAGCCGGTGCGGCCGATCTCCCCATCTTCATCCCCTGCCCAGGCCGCCGGTTGCACGAAATCGAACAGCTCCGGGAAGATGCGCCGGTAACGCAGCGCCAGATGATGGAAGACGACGGCGACGTCGGCCCGATCGTCGGCCAATGCCTGGGGCGCCTCGCGGTGATGGATCGACCCGCCATACAGCAGCTTCGCGGGATCGGGCTGTCCGGGCGGGTGGTCGAGAAAGCCGAGCGCCACGCCCTCCACCGCCGCGAGACGGCGCAAGGCGCCGAGATAGGTCTCGTAGCTGACGCTTTCGCTGATCGGATTGGACATGAACAGCCTCACCCCGTCGCGCAGCAGGGCGGCGGCGCCGAGGATTGCCTTCGGGTTTCCCTTCCGCACCAGCAGGGCCGTACCGCGGCTGCGCATGAACGGGCGATGCGCCGCCATGTATCCGGCGGCCACCGCCTGGTCCAGCACGGGCGGCGGACCGATCATGACGTGAGGCCTGGCCGACAGGCGCAGATTGCCGATGTCGAGATGCCCGGCGCGCAGCAACTGCAGCGCCGCGCGCGGCGGCGTGGTGGTGTAGAAGACGTCTTCCGCGGCGGGATTGTCGGCCAGAAAACCCGCCAGCACTTCGCGCAGGGCCATGTGGTGATTGCCGTCCGACACCACCGCCAGCAGCGCGCGCAGCGGGTCGCCGTGAAAGTCCAGGCAGACGTTCGATCCCGGCTGGACCAACCGGGCTTCGCCGCCACCCGCCGGACTTGCGGCCTCATCCGGCCAGTTCAGGCTAGCCATGAGGGATGAAGCCGCTCGCGGTCAGGTGAAGGTGGGAAACACGGCCGATGTCCATACCTTCGCATCATCGATCTGCCGGCCGAAGAAGTAAACCGGGCGATGGCCGTGCGGGCCGTTGTGCGGATCGATGTCGAGCGTGCCGCTGACCTCGCGCGGCGCGGGTCTGTCGCTCATGCGCTCGAAGGCGAGGAACATCTCCACGCCCGGCAGGTCGCGCCTCATGCGCGCCGCCTCGAGCAGCTCGGCGCCGGTGATCTCCCACGAAAACGTCGGGCAATGCACGAAGGGATTTCCCTTCAGCGGATCGCCGACCTTCACGTAGCCGTCGATGGTGCCTTCGACGCGAATCCTGGCGGTGGCCAGGTGCGACACGTCCAGCTCTATCGCATCCACGTCGCCGTAAGTGTCGCTCCTGAAACCGACCGTGGTGGCCGACTCGCGCCAGCAGGTCTCTTCGATGTGCTCGAAGCCGCGCCCGGAAAAGTCGTTGATGACGGCGTTGGTGATGGTGACCTTGCCCTTCCAGGCCGCCCAGCGGTAACGGTCCTTGACCCGCGCGCCGCCCCAGCGAAAGCGGATCTTGCGGTCCGAGTAGCCGAGTTCCTGCTGCAGGTCGCGACGCCAGATTTCGCCCGTATGGTCGAAGGCCACGATCTCGTCCCAGCCGGCATCGCCGAGGAAGCGGTAGTCGATGGTGGCCGGCCCCTTGTGCTCGAATTCGTCGCCCATGATGTGCTCGCCGACGCGGATCAGGCCATAGCTGCGTTCTCCGGTCGAAGCGAAGGTGTGGCGCGCGCGCAGCGCCTTGGCGATGGCTTTGCGCGACAGTTCCGGCGCGATCACGCCGGACATGCCGCCCTTGGTGCCGAACACCGCCGTGCCCGGAACGCCGCCGCCGCAGCGGCCCCGGTGCTCGTCGCCGGCCATCGAGGCGCCGATCTTGTAGCCGCGCACCATCGCTTCCTGGTAGAGCCAGCCGAAGTGTCCCCAGCTCGAGCCGATCTCGATCAGCCGCTCGAGCTTGGGATAATGCCAATCGAGAATGCAGCGCCGGCCGCCCACGTGCGGAATCAGCAAATGCCCGTCCGGATCGTGGGCGTAGGCGGCCCACAGTTCTTCGAGCGGCCAGGCGCCGGGCTCGACGCCGCCGCCCTTCATCTCTTCGTTCCACTCCACCGAGCGCACGTGCTCGCCGGTCTTGAGATAGGGAAACTCGGGTTCGTCGTCGTGCAGGAAAACCACGTTGTGGTCGCCGCCGGCGCAACTCGAGCCGCACCACTCCGTGCCGGGATAGGCGACGAAGCTGCCGTCCTTGGTGATTTCGCGTATCAGTTCGACCGTCTTCTTCCACTTCTCGGTGGTGATGTTGAAGTCGTTGTGGGCGAAGGCAAGGATGTCCAGGCCGCTCACGTCGCGGCCGTAGGTCAGGTTGTAGGTGGTCGAGTTGGTGCCGATGGTGTCCTCCGAATGAACGTGGAGGTCGCAGTAGTAAATCCGCGGCATGGCGAGCGCCTTGTCGACGGTGACATAGAAGCTCTGCGATTTCACCCAGGGATGTTCCGGCAGGCTGGCGGTGACGATCAGTTCGCCTGCCTCCTTGCTCGGCAGGTCTTCCAGCAGCAGCACCGCCCAGCCTTCTTTCGCCAGGCGCGTTTCCTTCTCATACACCGGCTTGCCGTCCAGCGTGGCCTTGATGCTGACCTTGTCGCCGCGGTTCCAGCAGGTGTTGCCCCACTGATCTTCGCTGCGCAGGCGCAGCGGAAACTTCTCGCCGGCGCGGACGATGCGCGAGCCGCCCCACATCAATTGCGCCGGCGCGCCGGCCCTGATGTCGATCACCAGGTCTTCGCCGATGGACGCAAAGCGCGAGGTGCCGAGCGGATCGACATAACAGCGGATGCGGAAGAACTCCTCGACGAAGGTCTGCACGCGGGTGCCGGCGCCGCCGAAGCGGCGGTCGCCGAGGCGGATGATGATGTGGTCGCCGGCCTTCAGATAGCCGTCGTAGGTATCGACGATCACCGCCTTCTGGAAGGGCCGCTCATGGCCTTTCTGGTCGAAGCGCACGCTGAGCTTCTGCACCGTGGCGGGGCTCTGTCCGGGGACGGTCGGCGCGGCATGATATTCGGCCGAGATGTAGTTCGCCCCGGCCGGATCGGCGTTCTGGAACAGCGCCCAGTCGGAATAGAAACGGAAGGTCGCCTTGAACCAGGAACCATCGGCCATGCCCGAAGCGCCCAGTTCGTAGTCGATGATGATTTCCTGCCACGAGCCCGCCTCCATGGACTCGATGTTGCAGCTGACCTTGCCCAGGAAGGGCATGTCCTTGGTGGCCTGATAGAGATCGGGGGGTGCCGTGTAGTCGCCGAGCTTGGTTTTCAACTCGGCATTGGTCATCTTCTTCATTCTGTCTTTTCCATTTCCAGTTTTCAGTCAAAAAGTAGCTCCGCGCCAGGCATGGCATCGACCGGAGCGCATTGCAACGGGCCTGCCTGCCGCTATTTGAACGGCCAGGGTGCTGCCGGGTCCCATACCGGAATGCCCATGAAGGCATACCACGGGGCCATGACGCAGACGCCGTAGGCGATGGCGATCAGCACCGACACCCAGCCCACCTTGGCGTAGTCCGCCATGCTGAAGGTGCCGCTGCTGTAGGCGATCACCGCCGCCGTGATCTGCGTCGGCAGGATGTAGGCGAAGGTGTCGGTGTCCGAGACCAGCATGGTGAAGGCCACCGGGTGCAGGCCGAGCTTGGGCGCCAGCGCAAGCAGTATCGGCGCCAGCATGGTGATGGCCGCCACGTTGGAGAGCATGCCGAGCCGGATGACGTGGGTGCCTGCCATCAGGATGACCAGGATCATCCACCAGGCATGGCCATGGGCCAGCGGATGGATGATGTCGGACAGCCACTGCGCCAGCCCGGTGCTGCCCATGGCCGCCGACATGGACAGCGCCCCGGCAAGCAGCAGGAAGGTGCCCCAGATGGTGCGATCCTGCAATTCCTTCCACTTGAGGCCGAACAGGCCGGGCGCGAAAAGAATCGCCAGGCCGATCAGTGCCGCATTGTGCGACTTCACGCCGTGCCACGACTCCGTCACCCAGAGCACCGCGATCAGGCCGAACACCGCGAGAATCAGCCATTCCGCCTGGCTGCTCTTCGGCAGTTCCTCGTGCTGCTTCTGAACGGATGCAAAGCCGCCATGGATGCCCACGTTGCGCGTCCTGAAATAGCGCTGCACCCACCACTGGGTGATGACGAACATGCCGAGATAGGGCCATTGCAGCTTGAACCAGTCGATGTAGGACAGATTGATGGCCAGCTCGGTCTCGAACAGGCCCACCAGCACCAGGTTCGGCAGGTGTGCGGTCATGATGCACATGCCGCTGATCATCGAACCATAGACCAGGGTCTGGATCACGATGGCCTTCTTGCCGGCGCGTTCCGCCGGCGTGTCGCCGAACATCTCGGTGATGCCGTTGACCACCGGCAACAGCGTCGCCGCGCGCGCATTGGCGGCGGGAATGATCAGGGACAACAGCATGTTCGCCGCGAACATCGCCCAGATCACGCCGTTCACCGTCTTCACCTTGAGCTTGTGCAGCAGGGTCAGTGCGATGCGCCGGTCGAGGCCTGCCGCCTGCATCACGGCCGCGAAGATGAACGCCGCCAGGCAGAGGAACACCACCGGCGTGGTAAAGCCGCTGGCCGCCTTGGGAAACTTGTCGATCGCGCCGCTCATCACCAGCAGCATCGGAATCAGCATGCCGGAGATGCCCACCGGAATCGCCTCGGTGATCCACATGATGCAGGCCCACACCACGACCGCCAATGCCGCCTTGCCCGGCACCGTGAGGCCGGCGGGAACCGGCATCAGCCAAAGAATGGCGAAGAACGCGATCCACGCCACGACGAAGCCGCAGGCGCACTTGCCGGGTGTGCGCCCGGACGCGCGGACATTGAGCGCCCAGTTCGCAAGAAATCCGCTGCTGGCGTTTGACATCGCTTGGTTCATGAATGTCCCCTAGTGGAGATTGGCAGCGGTGAGAGAGACCAGCAGCACGCCGATCACCGTGTTGCCGTCCTTCACCGGTGCGGCAATCTGGACGGTGTCGATGTTGGTGCTGGGATCGGGCTTGGATTCGCCCTGCTGCCAGACTTTGCCACCGAATGCCTCGTCGAAGTTCGGCTTGCCCTTGCCGATGTAGATCGCCGGCATCGAGGTGAAGGCCACGCGATGACTCTTGTCGCCGGAGAGCACGATCTTGTTGATGCCCTTCGCATCGGCATTCATCGACTTGGTCAGCAGCTGGCCGGCCGGGTTATCGACCAGGCCCTTGACGATCGGGTCGCTCTCCTTCAACTCCCGCCACTTGGCATTGCCCATCATGGGAATCGGGCCGGCGGCATTGGAATCCTTCACCGCCTTCACGATCATCGGATCGGCCGCGAGGGCCACCGCCTGCTTCTTGTAGGCGTCGATCCTGGGCTGCATCTTCGCCGTCACCTCGCCCGCCAGGGCCGCGCCTGCGCCTGCCAGCGCCAAACTGCAAATCACTGCATGGATTGCAGACTGCCGAATCCACTGAACAAATGTGCCGTGCATCATGGCCTCCTCCGTATGTGCGATTCCATTGTCCGGCAGGGAGGATTGCCCCGACCCCGCCACGTTGTCATCAGGGACTCTGCCTTGCGCCCCTTGAACCACGTGACTAGTATTCGTCCTTGGAGACTCCATGTCTGTCGGCCAGCCGACATTCTGGAAGTTAGCGGATCGGGTTTGCCGGATACTGGAAGGAGGCGGTGTGGAAGCGAGCGACGGGCACCCCGGCCGGCCGGCGGGACAGACGGATTTCCTGGCCCGCCTGAGCAGCGCCGACGCCCGGGACCTGATCGAGGCCGGTCAGCGCAAGCTGTTCGCCCGCAACGAGTTCATCTTCAAGGCCGGCGATCCCGGCCGGCACGTTTACTTCCTGCAGCAGGGCCGGGTCAAGATTTGCCAGCCGGCGCAGGAAGGCAAGGATGTCATCCTCTGGTTCTGCTTCACCGGCGACATGTTCGGCATGGCGGAGGTGGCCCGCGGCGGCGGACGCGTGGTCCATGCCCAGGCCTGCGAAGCGTCCGAAGTGCTGGTCCTGTCCCAGACCGACCTGACCGAGTACCTGAAGACACACTCGGCCGCCGCGCTGCTGATCATGCAGATCCTGTCCGACCGCTTGCGCGCGCTCGGCGATGTCGTCGTCAATCTGATCAACGACGATGCGCAGACGCGCATCATCAAGCTCATCCTGCGGCTGGCCACGCGGCACGGCATCCGGGTCGGCCAGGACATCCATCTCAATATCCACCTGACCCACCAGGAAATCGCCGACATGGTCGGCACCACGCGCCAGACCGTGAGCAGCGTTCTCGGCCACCTGAAGCGTCAGGGCCTGATGCGTCTCGAAAACCGGCGCATCCGGATCGACAGCGT
>DAIOGL010000058.1:0-3027 GCA_036745235.1 Sulfuritalea sp. | reverse complement strand
CGCAGGCAGGCATCGACCACGTCGGCGTCGTAGTGGCGCCCGCGGTGCTGATCGATCTCGGCGAGCGCCGCATCGATGCCGAGGCCGGGCCGGTAGGGGCGGTAGAGCGCGATGGCCTCGACCACGTCGGCCACGGCGATGATGCGCGCGCCGAGCATGATCTGTTCGCCGGCCAGGCCGCGCGGATAGCCCGAGCCGTCGATGCGCTCGTGGTGCTGGTAGACCATCTCCGCCACCGGCCACGGAAAATCCACGTTCTTCAGGATCTCGTAGCCCACCGCGGGATGGCAGCGGATCAGCGCGAACTCGATCTCCGGCAGCTTGCCCGGGTAGGCGAGTATCTCGGCCGGCACGTGGATCTTGCCGATGTCATGGATCGAGGCGGTGAGGCGGATGCCGTGGATGGTGTCCTCCGGCAAGCCCAGCGCCGTCGCCAGGCGTGCCGCCAGGTCGGCGACGCGGCGCTGGTGGCCGGCGGTGTAGGGGTCGCGCTGCTCGATCGTGGCGGCCACCGCCTGGATCGCGTCCTCCATGCTCTTGTTCAGGCGCAGCAGGTTGCGCCGGCTTTCTTCCTGCAGGCGCACCTGTTCGCTGATGTCCTCCAGCGTGCCGTCCCAGACGGCGCCGCCTTCCTCGCCCTTGGTCAGCATCGCGTTGGCCAGCAGGTGCCGCAGGCTGCCGTCGGGCGCCGTCCAGCGCAGCACGAGGTGCAGGCGTGCTCCCTGCTCCGTGGCGGCGAGCGCCGTCATCAGGGCCTGCCGGTCCGCGTCCAGGCCGGCGAAGAGGATCTCGGCGTTCGCCATCAGCGCCTCGGGCGAGAGCCCGAGCGCCGCACGCGCGCCGCCGCTCGCATAGGCGAAGCGCCAGCCGCCGTCGGGCGCGGCGACGAGCTGGAACAGCAGCTCGGGCACGTTGTCCGCCATGGTGACGAAGCGATGCTGCGAGGCGATGCGGTCGAGCGTCGTCTCGATCAGCCCGGCCAGCGCGAGGTAAAGGTCGAGGCTCTGCCGCGACAGGGGCGCCGCGCCGCGATGGGCGGCCAGCATCACGTACTCGGTGCGGCGCCGCTCGCGGCCCAGCGGAAGCAGCACGGTGGCATACGGGTCGGGCAGCGACAGCGTTTCGCTGGCGAGAAAACCGCTGTCGAACACCGTGGCCGCCAGCGGGCCCGCCGCCGCGACGAAGCGGGCGCCGGCATCGCCAGTGGCCGGCTCGCAGTGCAGAAAGCGCACCCGGCCGTCGGCCTGGCGCACGGCAAACGCCGCGAGGTCGGCGCCGAAGAACTTGCACACCAGCCGCGACAGTTGCGGCCACAGGTCCGCATACGACACCAGCCCCGCCAGGTATTGCGCGGAGCGGACCACGGCATCGATCGGGTTGGCCGGCTGGGGGCGGGGCTCGTTCATCGCTCAGGGTGGGGGTGCGCTGGGCTGCAGATAGAGGTGTTCGAGGAAAGCATCGTCGAAAGCCGGCGTCTTGGCAAGGTTGATCAGTCGGCATGCCGTGTGGCAGGCCGCCATGCCCTCGCCGGCCCCGCGCGACAGCAGCAGCGCCGCCGCGCCCGCCATGGCCGTGTTGCCGGCGAGCTCCACGCGCTCGGCGGCCACGGCCGGCAGCAGGCCGATCGACTGGGCATTGGCGACGTCGAGGTAGCGCCCGAACAGGCCCGCCGCGACGACGCGCCGCAAGTCCGCCGGGCGGATGCCCGCCTCGCCGCACAGCACCTCGATGCCGGCGCCGATGGCGGCCTTGGCCCGCTGCAGCACGTCGATGTCGGCCAGCTTCAGCTGCAGATTGTCGCCCGCCGGAATGTCGTAGGCGGTGGCGCCGCCGGCGAACTTGCCGGTGGCCGTGATGGTGCCGCGGCGGCGCAGGCAGGCCACCAGATCGACCAGCCCCGAACCGCAGAGGCCCTGCGCGCGGTCGTCGCCGAGCACGGCGCAGAGCGGCCGGCCGTCGTCGTCGAGCGTGACGCGGTAGATCGCGCCGGCTTCCGCCGGCATGCCGCAGCGGCCCGAGCCCAGCTCGAAGGCCGGCCCGCCGGCCGCGGCCGTCGCCCAGAGCCGCTCGCCGACGCGCAGCGCGATTTCCGAATTGGTGCCGAAGTCGACGAACAGCGCGGGCTCCGGCCCGGCCATGAAATCGGCGGCGATCAGGCCCGCCACCAGATCGGAGCCGACGAAGCCGCCCAGCGGCGGCGCCAGTTCCATCTCGGCCCCAGGCGCGACGCCGAGCGCCGGCGCCCAGTCGATTTCCGCCGGCACGCAGTCGATCGGCGCGGTCCAGTGCGCCGGCTGCAGCAGCAGGCCGTGGTTGCGGCCCGACAGCAGGGCGGTCATCGCCGTGTTGCCGACCACCACGACGCGGCCGATGCGCGCCGGGTCGAGCCCCTCGCGCGTGGCGATGTCGGCCAGCGCCGCGCCGATGGCATTGCGCGCCAGCTCGGCCAGCGTCGCCGCGGTCGCCGGGTTCTCGGCGGCCACCAGGCGCGTGACCACGTCGGCGCCGAAGCGCCCCTGCGGATTGCGCCCCCAGCGCGCGGCGAGGAGTTGTCCCGAGAGCAGGTCGAACACCGTCACCGTGATGTGGCTGGTGCCCAGGTCGACCGCCGCCCCGAGCGGGTGGCGCATGCCGGCCGGCGGCGCGCGGTCCGGCAGCCGCGACAGCGCCGCCGTCGACAGCAGGCCGGCGGGGGGCGTGCGCCATTCCGAGGCCGCCGCCGGGCTGACGATCTCGATGCCGAGGTCGTCGGCCGGCCGGCACTGGCAGGAGAGCCGCAGCCCCGCGGCGAGACCGGCGACGCCGAGCTGGGCGCGCTCGGCATCGGTCGGGACACCGCAGTCGCCGGCGAGCAGGCGCACGCGGCACAGGCCACAGGCGCCGAGGCCGAGGCAGGCGGAGCGGACCCGATAGTGGGTCGCGTCGAGAATCTCGCGCAGCGAAGGGCCCGGCGCGTACTCGAGGCGATGAGCTTCACCGGCGACGACCACGGTGAGCAGCGGCATGGCCTTCAGCCTCCTGCCGCAA
>DAIOGL010000057.1:5747-11200 GCA_036745235.1 Sulfuritalea sp. | reverse complement strand
GGCCGCGCTGTTGAAGTCGAACAGCGTGCCGTAGGCGTCGAAGACGCAGGCATCGATGCCGTGCAGTTGCCGCTCGTCCATGGGGCGATCCTTTGTCTTTGCCGCAATCCGGGGCAGCAACGGCTGGACCGGGAGAGAGTGCAGGTGTAGGGGCGAATTGTGTACGATAGCCTTGATTGCCGTGCGAGAGGCCGCGCCTTCGAGGAAAGACCCATGTCCGCCTGAAGGCTTTCACTGTGCTCAAGAGGGAACTTTCATGAAGACCAGCCGGGGCAGCACCCTTGCCAAGGGCGTGCGCGATGCGGAATTGCAGCGCCTGTATGCCGGACAATTCCGAAAAGCAGGCGAATGAACCCCGGGTCCACGATGCGGCCGCTGGCCGATTTGTCACCCCAGGCGCGATCGCGGATCGTCGGCGTGCTGGCGGACATCGACGATACGATTACCACCGACGGGCGCCTGACGGCAGCCGCCTATGCGGCGCTGGAGCGCCTGCACGCCGCCGGCATCAAGGTGATTCCGGTCACCGGGCGGCCCGCCGGCTGGTGCGACCACATCGCACGCATGTGGCCGGTCGATGCCGTGGTCGGCGAGAACGGCGCCTTCTGGATGCGCTACGACGCCAAAGCGAGGCGGCTCAAAACGGTCTTCGCCGGCCAGCCGCCGCCGGACCGCCAGTCGCGACTCGAAGCGATCGCGGCGGAGATCCTCGCCGCGGTCCCCGGTTCTGCGCTGGCCTCCGACCAGTTCTGCCGCGTCGCCGACCTGGCCATCGATTTCCGGGAGGATGTCGAGCCCTTGCCGCCCGCCGCCGTCGATGCCATCGTAAGCCGCATGGAAGCGGCCGGCATGCGCGCGAAAGTGAGTTCCATTCACGTCAATGGCTGGTTCGGCGATTACGACAAGCTGAGCACGACGCAGCGAATGCTGGCCGAGGAATTCGGCATTGCGCTGGAGAACGCGACGGAACGGGAGCGCTGGATCTTCGTCGGCGATTCGCCCAACGACGTGCCGATGTTCGGCTTCTTCCCCAATTCGGTCGGGGTCGCCAACGTGCTCGATTTCGCCGATCGACTGGAAGCCAAGCCGGCGTGGATCACCGGCGCCCGCTCCGGGGCCGGATTCGTCGAACTTGCAGAGGCGCTGCTGGCGGCGCGCAAAGCCTAGTCGCTGGTGTCATACTTCGCAGCAATGCGGCGGCATGCCCGAGAGACGCACCGGGGAATGAACTCATGACGGAATCTGCAGTAGCAAGCATCAACTTCAGGGAGGCAGCGCTCGAGCTGCTGCCCGAGGGGGCCAACTTCGAGGCCTGCCTTACCTGCGGGCTCTGCTCCTCGGGCTGTCCGGCGTCGGGCCTGGAGAACATGGACCCGCGCAAGTTCATTCGCATGGCCCTGCTGGGAATGGACGAGGAACTCTCGTCCACGCCCTGGATCTGGTGCTGCACGCTGTGCAAGCGCTGCCAGTACGTCTGCCCGATGAGCATCGACGTCTCGCAACTGGTTTACCTCGCCCGCGGCAACTGGCCCGAGGACAAAAAGCCGTCCGGCATCGTGCGCTCCTGCCAGCTCACCCGGTCCAGCGATTCGACCAGCGCCATGGGCATGCCGCCGGCCGACTTCGTCTCCGTGGTCGAGGAGGTGCTGCAGGAGGTCCGCGCCACGCAGCCGGCCTTCCGCCACTTGCAGGCGCCGATCGACAAGAAGGGCGCGCACTTCTTCGTCAACCAGAATTCCCGCGAGCCGATGAACGAGCCGGAAGAAATGGTTCCGCTGTGGAAGATCTTCGACGTCGTCGGCGCCGACTGGACCTATGCCTCGAAGGGCTGGGCGGCGGAGAATTTCTGCATGTTCTCGGGCAACGAGGAGGCCTGGCGCGAGGTGATCCGCAAGCGGGTCGATGCGGTCAATGAGCTCGGCTGCGAGGTATGGCTGAACACCGAATGCGGCCACAGCTACTACTCGATGTGGCACGGCATCGAGCGCTTCGGCCTGCAGGCCAATTTCCGCCTCGAAAGCATCGTCACCTACTACGCCCAGTGGATACGCGAAGGCAAGCTCCCGGTCAATTCGCGGTGGAACACCCATGGCATCAAGTTCACCGTGCAGGATCCCTGCATGATCGTGCGCAAGGCCTACGGCGATGCCATCGCCGAGGACATGCGCTTCGTCGTGCGGACCCTCGTCGGCGAAGAGAACTTCGTCGACATGCAGCCGAACCGCAGCGCCAACTATTGCTGCGGCGGCGGCGGCGGTTTCCTCCAGGCCGGCATGACGGACCACCGCCGGGCCTACGGCAAGCGCAAGTTCGACCAGATCGCCGCCACCGGCGCCGCCTACGTCCTCACGCCCTGCCACAACTGCCATTCGCAGATGCACGACATCGGCCGCTTCTACGGCGGGCACTACGGGGTCGTGCATCTGTGGACGCTGATCTGCCTCTCGCTGGGGATACTCGGCAAGAACGAGCGCATCTATCTGGGACCGGAGCTGCGCGGCTGAACCATGTCCTCCGGCACAACGACACTGGAAACCGAGGTCCTCATCGTCGGCGGCGGCGTGACCGGCGCCGGGATCATGCGCGACCTGGCGCTGCGCGGCATCCACAGCCTGCTGATCGACAAGCGCGACCTCTGCGCCGGCGCCTCCGGCGGCAACCACGGCCTGCTGCACTCGGGCGGCCGTTATGTCTCGACCGATCCCGCCGCGGCGATGGAGTGCCGCCAGGAAAATGCGCTGCTCAAGCGGCTCGCGCCGCAGTGCATCGAGACAGCCGGAGGCTTGTTCGTCGCCGTCGAGGGGGACGACCCGGCGTTTGCCGGGCAGTTTCCGGCCCTGTGCCGGAACGCCGGCATCGACTGCGAGGAACTGAGTCCCGGCGAGGCGAGAAGGCTGGAACCCGTGCTCTCGGAAAAGCTGTTCAAGGCCTGCCGGGTCCCCGATGCGACCATCGATCCCTTTCACCTGGCCCTGCTGAACGTCGATCATGCCCGGCTGCTCAACGGCAGCGTCTATCGCCCGCATACGGAAGTGCTGCGCTTCGAAATGGCGGACGGGGAAATCCGCGCGGCGATCTGCCACGACCACCTGCACAACCGGCCGCTCACGATCCGCGCCCGGCAGTTCGTCAACGCCGGCGGCGCGTGGGCGATGAACGTCGCGCGGCTGGCGGCCTGTGCCGACGTGCATCTGCTCTATGCGAAGGGAACCATCCTGGTCAGCAGCGACCGCTTGGCGCACCACGTCGTCAACCGGCTGCGGCCTCCCGGCGACGGCGACATCCTGGTGCCGGGCGGGACGGTTTCCCTGCTCGGCACCACCTCCACCCGTGTCGACGATCTCGAAAACGTCAGTCCCACGGCGGAGGAAATCGATCGCAACATCCGCGAGGCGGCGGCGATGATCCCGATGCTGGCCGGGGCCCGCTACATCCGGGCCTTTTCCCGGGTTCGGCCATTGCTGCAGGCGGCCGGGAACGCCAGCGACCGCGCCGCATCGCGCGGCTTTGCGCTGCTCGATCACGCCACGCAGGGCGTCGGCAATTTCTGCACCATCACCGGCGGCAAGCTCACGACCTTCCGCCTGATGGCCGAAAAGACCGCCGATCTCGTCGCCCGCCGGCTCGGCAACGGCGAGGCCTGCACGACCGCCGCCGTTCCCTTGCCCGACGACGAAGCCTGCAGCTGGACCGAGCCTGGCACCGCGCTGAAACACTGGCATCGGGACAGCGATCCCGACGACATGATCCTCTGCGAATGCGAAATGCTGCCGCAATCGGCGATCGAGCAGGTCTTCGCCGGCTCACCCGGCATCGAACAGGCGCGGACCCTCGAAGCCGTCGCGCTGCGCACCCGTGCGGGGAAAGGCCCCTGCCAGGGCTCGTTCTGCGGCATCCGCATCACCTCCTGGCTTTACGACCAGGGCTGCTACCGGGACGCCACGGGGCTGGCGCACATGCGCGACTTTTTCGACGAGCGCTTCAAGGGCCAGCGCAGCGTCGTCTGGGGACAGCAGGCGGCCCAGATGGAACTTGCGGAAGCCCTGCACTGCGGGCTGCTCGGTCTGGACTCGCTGGAGGACGACGAATGAGCGACCCGCACGGCCGCCCGAAGGGGCGCAAGTCAACAGATGGAGCCGCGCAGCGGCGAACCACCGTCACCCCCTGCCTTGGGCAGGGGGTTGGGGGGAGGGTACTCCAGTGAGCGGTGCGCCGCGGCATTTCACGACGCAACTGGCGGTCATCGGCTCGGGCATCGCCGGCTTTGCCGCGTCGATCTTTGCAGTCAACCGGAAGATCGCCACCGCGCAAGTCGGCAACACCGGGGCGGTGGCCTACACCACGGGCTACCTCGATCTGATCGGCAAGCTCGACGGCACGCCAGGCGTCGTCGGCGATCCCTGGCAGGCGCTGCAACGCCTGCGCGAAATCGAGCCGAAGCATCCGCTCTGCCGGGTTGCCGCCGGCGACGTGCGGCAGGCCTTCGCCGAATTCACGGCCTTTCTCGGCGAATGCGGGCTGGCCTACAGTACGCCGGGGGCCGGCAACATCACGGCGCTGACCCCGGTGGGCACCCTGAAGCAGACGCTCTGCGTGCCGGCCACCATGGCGCCCGGGCCGCGTGCCCTGGCCGCCAAGGCACCCTGCGTGATCGTCGATTTCCGCGGCCTGAAGGGATTCAGCGGCGCCGAGGTGGTGGCCAATCTGCGGCAGCGCTGGCCGCAGCTCACCACGCAGCGCATCGGATTTCCGGGCATGGACCGCGGCGAGGTTTATCCCGAGGTCATGGCCCGGGCGCTGGAGGTTCCGGCAACGCGGGAAAAGCTGGCCGCGGCATTGAACGGCGTTGCCGGATCGGCCGGGATCATCGGCCTTCCGGCCATGCTCGGCATGTACCGCCCGGACCACGTGCGGGCCGAACTGGAGCGCCTCACGGGCCGTGAAATCTTCGAGATTCCCACCATGCCGCCGTCGGTGCCGGGGATCCGCCTGCGCGAGCTGTTCCAGCAGGTGTTGCCGCAGCGGGGGGTGACCCTGATTCCCCAGCAAAGGGTCGCCGCGCTGAGCTTCGACGGCGATGGCGCGACCCTCGCCCTGAGCGACAGCTTCGGCCCGATCCGGATCCACGCGCAAGCGGTGATCCTGGCGACCGGCCGTCTGCTGAGCGGAGGCCTCGAAGCGCATCCGGCGGGCATCCGCGAGCACTTGCTGGACCTGCCGGTGACCCAGCCGGCAGCCAGGGCCGACTGGTATCGCGAGCGCTACACCGACCCGCGCGGCCATCCGTTGCACCGGGCCGGGATCGAAGTCGATGATTCCTTCAGGCCATTGACCCGCGCGGGTCGCCGCTACGACGAGCGCCTGTTTGCCGCCGGCGTCATCCTCGCGCACCAGGACTGGATACGCGGCCGCAGCGGAGCGGGCATCGCCATCGCCACGGCCTTCAAGGCGGT
>DAIOGL010000057.1:0-5647 GCA_036745235.1 Sulfuritalea sp. | reverse complement strand
CAGCTTTCCGGTGTGCGCGGCAAACGATTGATGCAGGCGGACCGCGACGCGCGTGCCGTTCGAGTCCCCGGCGAGACGGCCGTAGACCAGCGTATCGCTGCCGAGCGGCTCCAGCAGATCGACCTCGACCGTCATCATCGCCTCGCCCGGCGCGCAGGGCTCGAGATGCTCCGGGCGAATGCCGAGCAGGATGTCCTGCCCGTTGCGCTGCGTCGGGATCAGGTTCATCGGCGGCGAGCCGATGAAGCCGGCGACGAAGGTCGTGGCCGGCCTGGCATAGACATCGAGCGGGGCGCCGATCTGCTCGGCGCGTCCGGCGTTCATCACGATCATGCGCTGCGCCATGGTCATGGCCTCGACCTGGTCATGCGTCACGTAGAGGCTGGTCGTCGCCAGCCGCCGGTGCAGCGCCTGCAGCTCGGCGCGCATCTGCACCCGCAGCTTGGCGTCGAGGTTCGACAGCGGCTCGTCGAAGAGAAACACCGCCGGCTCGCGCACGATGGCGCGGCCCATGGCGACGCGCTGGCGCTGGCCGCCTGAAAGGTCGCGCGGCCGGCGATCGAGATAGGGGCCGAGTTCGAGGATCTCCGCCGCGCGTTTCACCCGCTGGTCGATGTCGGCGGGCGCCATGCGGCGGATCTTGAGGCCGTAGGCCATGTTCTCGCGCACCGACATGTGCGGATAGAGCGCGTAGTTCTGGAACACCATGGCGATGTTGCGGTCCTTGGGTTCGAGGTCGTTCACCACGCGCCCGTCGATCGCGATCTCGCCGGAGGTGATGGTCTCCAGCCCGGCCACCATGCGCAGCAGCGTCGACTTGCCGCAGCCCGAAGGGCCGACCATCACCACGAATTCGCCGTCGCCGATGTCCACGTCGATGCCCTGGATCACCTTGACGGCGCCGAAGGACTTGTGAACATTGCGGATCGATACGCTGGCCATTATTGTTCGCTCATTTTTCGGTTTCCACGAGTCCCTTGACGAACCACTTCTGCATCAGCACCACCACCAGCGCCGGCGGCAGCATGGCCAGCATCGCGGTCGCCATGATCAGGTTCCACTCGTTGGCCGCATCGCCGCCGGTGATCATGCGCTTGATGCCGATCACCACTGTGTACATGGATTCCTCGCTGGTGATGAGCAGGGGCCACAGGTACTGGTTCCAGCCGTAGATGAACTGGATGACGAAAAGCGCCGCCATGGTGGTCTTGGACAGCGGCACCACCACGTCCCAGAAGAATCGCATCGGTCCGGCGCCGTCCATGCGTGCCGCCTCGGCCAGCTCGTCCGGAATGGTCATGAAGAACTGGCGGAAGAGGAAGGTGGCGGTCGCCGAGGCGATCAGCGGCAGCGTCAGGCCGGCATAGGTATTGAGCAGGCCGAGGTCGGCCATCACCTTGAAGGTCGGGATGATGCGCACCTCGACCGGCAGCATCAGGGTGACGAAGATCATCCAGAAGAAGAAATTGCGCAGCGGGAAGCGGAAATAGACGATGGCGAACGAGGAGAGGATGGAAATGGTGATCTTGCCCAGCGGCACCGCCAGCGCCATCACCATGCTGTTGAACAGCATGTCCAGCACCGCGGCCTTCGAACCGCCGGTGGACCCGGCGAACAGTACCTGGGAATAGTTTTCGACGAAATGGCTGCCCGGCAGCAGCGGCATCGGCACCGACATGATCTCTTCGAGCGACAGCGTGGAGGCGACGAAGGTCACGTAGAGCGGAAACGCGATCACGAAGGCGCCGACGATCAGGACGGCATGCGTGATGAAATCGAGCAGCGGCCGCTTTTCTACCATGGAGCATCCATCAGTACTGCACCTTGCGCTCGATGTACTTGAACTGCACGGCCGTCAGCGCGATGACGATGATCATCAGGATCACCGATTGCGCCGACGAGCCGCCGATGTCGGCCGATTTGATCCCGTCGTGGTAGACCTTGTACACCAGTATCTGGGTCGCCTGGGCCGGCCCGCCCTGCGTGGTGGCGTCGATCACGCCGAAGGTGTCGAAGAAGGCATAGACGACATTCACCACCAGCAGGAAGAAGGCGGTCGGCGACAGCAGCGGCAGCACGATGGTCCAGAAGCGCCGCGCCGGCCCCGCCCCGTCGATCGCCGCCGCCTCGATCAGCGACTTCGGGATCGACTGCAGCCCGGCGAGGAAGAACAGGAAGTTGTAGCTGATCTGCTTCCACACCGAGGCGATGATGATCAGCAGCATCGCCTGGTCGCCCTTGATGATCCAGTTCCAGTCGACGCCGAAGCCCTTCAGCACGTAGGTGACGATGCCGATGGACGGCGCGAAAAGGAATGCCCAGAGCACGCCGGCGACCGCCGCCGCCACCGCGTAGGGCCAGATCAGGACCGTCTTGTAGACCAGCGCGCCGCGCACCGCGCGGTCGGCCATGGTGGCGAGCAGCAGGGAAATCGTGATGCCGAGGCCCGCCACGGCCACGCTGAACACGGCCGTGGTCTTGAAGGACTCCAGGTAGTGCGGATCGCGGAACAGCGCCGTGAAGTTGTCGAACCAGACGAAGCTGCTGTGCAGGCCGAACGCGTCCTGCAACTGGAAGGAGTACCACACCGCCTGGCCCGCCGGCCAGAAGAAGAACACTGCCGTGATGGCGAGCTGCGGCGCCAGCAGCGCGTAGGGCAGCCATGCCGAACGGAAGACGACGCGCTTTTCCATTCCGTTCGACGCGGCTGAATTTACTTGTTCGCCGCCTGGAATTTGCGCAGGATTTCGTTGCCGCGCTTGACCGCGTCGTTCAATGCCGTCCTGGCGTCCTTCTTGCCGGCGAACACGGCCTCGAGCTCTTCCTCGATCACCTCGCGTCCCTGCACGTAGTTGCCGAAGCGCAGGCCCTTCGAATTCGCGGTCGGCGCCTTGTTGGTGAGCTGCCTCACCGGCATGTCGGCGCCGGGGTTCTTCTCGTAGAAGCCCGACTGGCGCGTCAGCTCGTAGGATGCCCGCGTGATGGGCACGTAGCCCGTGGTGGTGTGCCATTCCATCTGGATCTCGGGTCGCGAGAGGAAGGCCATGAACTTCGCCACGCCCTTGTACTCGTCCGGCTTCTTGCCGCCCATCACCCACAGCGAGGCGCCGCCGATGATGGAGTTCTGCGGCGCGCCCTTGACGTCGTCGTGGTACGGAATGAAGTTGATCGACCAGTCGAACTTGGCCGCCTTCCTGATGCCCGCCTGGGCGCCCGCGCTGCCGCTGAACATGGCGCACTCGCCGCTGTAGAACTTGGCGTCGCCCTGGTTGGTGCGTCCGGCGTAGGTGAACAGGCCCTTCTTCGCCATGTCGCCCAGCATCGCGATGTGGCGCACATGCAGCGGCGAATTGATGGTGAATTCGGTGTCGAGGCCGCCCATGCCGTTCTGCTTGGTCCCGATCGGCACGTTATGCCAGGCGCTGAAGTTCTCGATGTGCATCCAGGACGGCCAGCTGGTGGTATAGACGCACTGCTGGCCGGCCGCCTTCAGCTTCTCGGCGTCGGCAAGGAACTGCTTCCACGTCGCCGGCGCCACCGGCTCCAGGCCGGCCTTCCTGAAGGCGTCCTTGTTGATGTAAAACATCACGGTCGAGCTGTTGAACGGGAAGGACAGCATGTTGCCCTGCATGTCCGAGTAATAGCCTGTCACGGTAGGCAGGTAGGCGTTCTGGTCGAAGGGTTCCCTGGCGTCCGCCATCACCTTGGCTACCGGCACGATCGCGCCCTTGGCCGCCATCATGGTCGCGGTGCCGACCTCGAACACCTGCAGGATGTGGGGCGCGTTGCCGGCGCGGAAGGCGGCGATCGCGGCCGTCATCGATTCGGGGTACTGGCCCTTGTATACGGGGACGACCTTGTAGTCCTTCTGGCTTTCGTTGAACTTGTTGGCCAGCCCGTTGAGCGCTTCGCCGAGCGCGCCTCCCATCGAATGCCACCACTGGATTTCGGTCACGGCCTGGGCCGCGGGAGCGGCGAGGGCGCCGACGGCAAACAGTGCGACGGCGAGTGTCTTGAATTTCATGATTCTCTCCTCTGGGTACGCCGGTTCGGAAGATATCGACAAGGAATTCCGCGCGAGTATAGCGTGAATGATCGAGGCGATTTCATGCCTGAAGGACATGGAGTCGATCATCATTTCGGGAACATCGCCGGCCATCGTGGATGTCCGCAATTGTCGCAAGGCGCAGACAGGGCTAGTATCGCCGGCTGGCTGCCCGCCTTCCGGTGACGACAGGAGATTTCATGAAAATCAGACAGGACGCCGTGCCCCACGGAGTACGACTGCTGCATGACCCGTTGCGCAACAAGGGCACGGCATTTACCGAAGTCGAGCGCGATGCGCTGGGCCTGCGCGGCCTGCTGCCGCCGCATGTGCACACCCAGGAGGAGCAGATGGCGCGCTTCCTCGAAAACCTGCGCGGGCTCGCCGATCCGCTGGAGAAGTTCGTCGCCTTGTGCTCCCTCCATGATCGCAACGAGGCGCTGTTCTTCCGCGTGGTCTGCGACAACGTCGATGAAATCATGCCCCTGATCTACACGCCGACGGTCGGGCTGGCCTGCCAGCGTTATGGCCATATCTTCCAGCGGCCGCGCGGCATGTTCATCAGCGTCAATGATCGCGGCCGCGTCGCCGAGATCCTGCGCAACTGGCCGCTCAAGGCCGGCATCATCGTCGTCACCGACGGCGAGCGCATCCTCGGCCTGGGCGACCAGGGCGCCAACGGCATGGGCATTCCGGTCGGCAAGCTGTCGCTGTACACGGCCTGCGCCGGGGTCGATCCGGCGATCTGCCTGCCGGTGACGCTGGACATGGGCACCAACAACGAAACCCTGCTCGCCGACCCGTATTACGTCGGCCTGCGCCGCCACCGCGTGACCGGCCCGGCCTACGACGAACTGATCGACGAGTTCATCGCCGCAGCGCGCGAGGTGTTCCCGGACGTCATCATCCAGTTCGAGGACTTCGCCAACCACAACGCCTTCCGTCTACTGGAAAAGTATCGCAACCGCATCTGCACCTTCAACGACGACATCCAGGGCACGGCCTCGGTCGCCCTGGCCGGCGTGTTCTCCGCCCTGCGCGTCAAGGGAACCAGACTGGCCGACGAGAAGTTCCTCTTCCTCGGTGCCGGCGAAGCGGCGACCGGCATTGCCGACCTGATCGTGGCGGCGATGGTGGCGGAGGGCATCGACGTCGCCGAGGCGCGGCAGAAATGCTGGCTGGTCGACTCGAAGGGCCTGGTGGTCAAGTCGCGCGAAGGGCTGGCCGCGCAGAAGCTGCCCTACGCGCACGAGCATGCGCCCGTCGCCGATTTCCTCTCGGCACTGAAGGCGCTGCAGCCGACGGCCATCATCGGCGTCGCGGCGGTGGGCGGCACCTTCACCCCGGACGTGTTGCGCGCGATGGCCGATCTCAACCAGCGGCCCATCGTGTTCGCGCTGTCCAATCCGACCTCGAAAGCCGAATGCACGGCGGAGCAGGCTTATCAGGGCACCGACGGCCGCGCCCTGTTCGCCTGCGGCAGCCCCTTCCTGCCGCTGCAGTATGGCGGCAGGACGCTGGTGCCGCGCCAGGGCAACAACAGCTACATCTTCCCCGGCGTCGGCCTGGGGGCCATCGCCTGCGGCGCCACGCGCATCACCG